>NZ_DBNGVP010000045.1:0-2095 GCF_057119385.1 Archangium sp.
GAGGTCGAGTGACTCCAGGTGCAGGCCGGCCTGGCCGGACTCCAGCTTTTCGATATCGAGGATGTCGTTGACCAGGCTGATCAGGCGCTCGCTGTTGCTTTGAGCAATCTGTACCAGTTGCACGGCCGCTTCCGGCAGAGGCCCGGCCACGCCGCCGGCGAGCAGCCCGAGCGAGCCCTTGATCGAGGTCAGCGGGGTTCTCAGCTCGTGGCTGACGGTGGAGACGAACTCGCTCTTCATCCGCTCCATCTGCCGGCGCTCGGCCTCCAGGCGCTTCTGCTCGGTGACGTCGCGCGCCACGCCGTAGAAGATGCCCTCCTCCGGGTTGACGGTGGCGTTCCACTGGAGCCAGTGCCAGGTGCCGTCCTGGCCGCGGCAGCGGTGCTCGAAGCGGGGGAGGAGCTCGCCGCGCGCGCCCCGCGCCAGCCACTCGGTGGTGGAGGCCCGGTCCTCCTCGTGCACCAGCTCCAGCAGGGGCGTGGCGCGCAGCGTCTGCTCGGAGTAGCCGAGCGTCCGGCTCCACGCCCGGCTCAGCTGCCGGAAGGTGCCCTCCACCCCGGCGATGCAGAGCATGTCCACGGACAGCTCGAAGAAGCGCTCCTGCTGCGCCAGCGCGGTGCGCGCCTGCTGGAGGGTGAGGGCGTTGAGCTCCAGCTCCACCCACGAGGCCAGGTCCTCCAGCTGCTGGCGCTCCTCGGGGCCGAAGTCGCGTGCCCGGCGGTCCATGAGGCAGAGCGTCCCCACGGGGCTGCCGTCCGCGGCGTGCAGCGGGTGGCCCGCGTAGAAGCGCACGTGGGGCTCGGCGGTGACGAGCGGGTTGTCGAAGAAGCGCTTGTCGTCCAGCGCGTCCCGCACCACGAAGGTGTCCGGGGTGAGGATGGCGTGGCCGCAGAAGGAGACGCTGCGCGCCGTGGAGGACGTGTCCATGCCCACGCGGGCCTTGAACCACTGCCGCGAGCCGTCCACCAGGGACACCAGGGAGATGGGGACGCGGAACGTCCGGGCGGCCATCCGGACGATGCGGTCGAAGCGCTCCTCGGCCGGGGTGTCCAGCAGGCCCAGGCGCCGCAGGGCCTGGAGCCGCCGCGGCTCATCGGGCGGGAGGGGAGGTGGAATCATGGGGGGGCTCGGGGGCGCGCACAGCCGCCTGGTCCCAGTGTATCCAGGGCTCACGGGGAGTGGGGGCTCCTGGGAGGGTCCTTCGTCACCCCGCCCGCTGCCCGTGCCTCCGGGCGGGTGGAGGCCCGGCGGGAGTGGGGCGGCGCGTCAGAAACGCGACAGCGCCAGGAACGTCTTCATCTTCTCGTTCGTCTCGCGCAGCCGCACCGACAGTGTGCGGACGAAGCTCCACAGCAGCACGTAGGCCAGGTCCTTGTCGGTGAACATGAGGTGATCCAACTGCTCGCGTTCGATCACCCACAGGGTGCACGAGGTGTGGGCGTAGGCGTCGGCCGAGCGGGGGATGTCCTCGATGACGGACATCTCCCCGAAATACTGGCCCTTTTCCAGGATGGCGAGCGCCTCTTCCCCCATGCCGGGCACCTGCTGGGAGATGCGCACCTTGCCTTCCAGGATGATGAACATGTCCCGGCCGGTCTCTCCCTCACGGAACAGGCAGGCCCCTGCCTCATGGCCCCGGGGACGGGCGATCGCGGCGACCCGGAGGAGCTGACTTTGGGTGAGCCCCTCGAAGAGCGCAACCTTCTGGAGGATCGAGGCATCCATTGGTGCGCTGCTTCGTACCACGACCCGTGGGGGCTCTGGTACGGTGGCGCCCCAATTTCACGGAAACACAGGAGCGACGACCCGTGGCGGAGAAGATCAACAAGGTGACCATCATCGGCTCGGGGCCCGCGGGCTACACCGCGGCCATCTACGCCGCGCGTGCCAACCTGGAGCCGGTCATGTTCTCCGGGGGTCCCACGCTCGAGGACGCCCAGCGCGTGCCCGGTGGTCAGCTCATGACCACCACCGACGTGGAGAACTACCCCGGCTTCCCCGAGGGGGTGACGGGGCCGGAGCTGATGGACCGGACCCGGAAGCAGGCGGAGCGCTTCGGCACCGAGTTCCTGACCGGCGACGTCGTGAAGGTCGA
>NZ_DBNGVP010000046.1:0-35966 GCF_057119385.1 Archangium sp.
CCATGAGGGCGTTGGCCTGGTGGCCGGGGTCCTGGTGGCTCTCGGCCATGGAGGCCAGCCTGTCCACCACCCTGGGCGAGCGCACGGCCTCCGTCTCCCGCACCGCGCGCAGGTAGAGCGACATCTCCGGCTCCTGCGTGGTGTGCGCCCACTCAATGACCTGGAGCGCCGCCTGGGCGTCCTTCCCGATGAGCTCGGCGAGCCGCTGCTCCAGGAAGAGCAGCGCGGCCTGATCATTCTGGGCGATGGCCTGCCGGATGGCGGCGCGCACGCCCTCGAGCCCATGCAGGGACTCGAGCTTCAGGTAGCCCGCGTAGCACGTGAGCCGGGCGAGGCGTGGCTCGGCGAGGGGCCGCTCGTCGACGGCCAGGGCCGGGGTGGTGCCGAGCGTGGCCAGCAGCGCACCCAGGCGCCAGCACCGGGAGAGTGAAGAATCCATGTGCGAGGCCTTCAACCTGACTCCCGCTGCCGTGACAACCCCCCCCGGGCATATGCATCCGGGCCCGAGACCGTATAAAACCGCTGCCGGGGTTTTTTCTCCCACCCTCAAATAAACTGAAAAAACCGGAATCAGCGGCGCCATGTAGGGGAATGCATGGTGGAAATCAAGCGGTGCGGCGGTCACGAATGAGTGACGCCGGTGGAGCACAGGCCGCGTGTTATGGAGCCCTCATGAACCACTCGCAGAGCAAGGCCCTCTTCTCCCGAGCGCAGGAGCGTATTCCGGGCGGTGTGAACTCCCCGGTGCGTGCCTTCCGGGGCGTCGGCGGTGAGCCCGTCTTCTTCAAGGAAGGCGCGGGCGCGTGGCTGACGGACGTGGACGACAACCGGTACGTGGACCTGGTGGGCAGCTGGGGCCCGCTCATCCTCGGCCATGCCTATCCGCCCGTGCTGGCGGCCATCACCGAGGCGGCCCGGCGGGGCACCACCTTCGGCGCGCCCACGGACCTCGAGGTCCAGTTCGCCGAGCTCCTCTGCGCCACGGTGCCGAGCGTGGAGAAGGTGCGGCTCGTTTCCAGCGGCACGGAGGCCACGGTGGCGGCCATCCGGCTGGCGCGCGGCTTCACGGGCCGCGACTACATCCTCAAGTTCGAGGGCTGCTTCCACGGCGCGGGAGACCCCTTCCTGGTGAAGGCGGGCAGCGGCGTGGAGACGCTGGGGCTGCCGGACTCGCCGGGCGTGCCCAGGGACGTGGCGGCCCTCACCCTCACGGCGCCGTACAACGACCTGGGCGCGGTGGAGAAGCTCTTCTCCGAGCGGGCCAAGGACATCGCCTGCGCCATCATCGAGCCCGTGGTGGGCAACATGGGCGTGCTCATCCCCGAGGAGGGCTACCTGCAGAACCTCCAGGCGCTGTGCCGCGCGCACGGCGTGCTCTTCATCCTGGACGAGGTGATGACGGGCTTCCGGCTCGCCCGCGGCGGCGCGCAGGAGGTGTACGGCCTGCGTCCGGACCTGAGCACCTTCGGCAAGGTGGTGGGCGGCGGCATGCCGCTGGCGGCCTACGGCGGCCGGCGCGACATCATGTCGAAGATTGCCCCCGAGGGCCCGGTGTACCAGTCGGGCACGCTGTCGGGGAATCCGGTGGCGGTGGCCGCGGGCATCGCGAGCCTCCAGGCGCTGCGCGCGCCGGGCGTCTACGAGCGCCTGGACTTCATCGGCCGGGAAATCGAGGCCGGCCTGCGCGCCGAGGCGGAGGAGAGCAAGGTCCCCGTCACCATCAACCGCGTGGGCAGCATGTTCACCGTCTTCTTCACCGAGGGGCCGGTGTTCGACTACGCGAGCGCGAAGAAGAGCGACGCGGCCCGCTACGGCCGCTTCTTCCACCTCATGCTGGAGGAGGGCGTGTACCTGCCGCCCAGCCAGTTCGAGGCGGCCTTCCTGTCGCTGGCCATCAACGAGCCCGAGGTGGCGCACATCCTCCGGGCGGCTCGCAAGGCGTTCCGCGCGCTTGGACAGGGCGCCTGAGACAGAGCAGAGCCCGGGGCCCATCCCCTTCGGCCCCTATACCCTGGTGCGGCGCATCGGGTATGGGGGCATGGGAGAGGTGTTCCTCGCGCGCGAGGAGCTCCAGGGCGAGGCGCCCGGCCGCGCCTGCGTGGTGAAGAAGGTGCTGCCGGGCCTGGCCGGCAACGCCAACTTCCTCGCCCGCTTCCGCGACGAGGCCCGCGTGGTGCTGCGCCTGTCCCACCCCAACATCGCCCGCGTGTGGGCCATGGGCGAGGTGTCCGGCGCGCTCTACCTCGCCATGGAGTACGTGGCGGGCAAGACGCTCAACCGGCTCGCCTGGCGCCTGCGCAACCGCGGAAAGTCTCTCCCCGTGGGGCTGGTGCTGCTCATCGGCGAGCGCATGTGCGAGGGCCTCGCGTACGCGCATGACGCCACGGACGAGCAGGGCCAGCCACTGCACCTGGTGCACCGGGACCTGTCCCCCGCCAACGTGTGCATCTCCTACGGGGGCGAGGTGAAAATCATCGACTTCGGCGCGGCGCAGTCCACGCTGAAGCAGGCGCAGACGGCGCCCAGCGTGGTGATGGGCAGCATCTCGTACATGGCGCCGGAGCAGGCCCGCAAGCGGCGCGTGGACCGGCGGGCGGACGTGTACGCGACGGGCGTGGTGCTCTGGGAGCTGCTCGCCTGGCGCCCCCTGGCGCAGAAGGGGGACGTCACCGAGCGGTGGAAGCGCGCGGCCTACCCCCAGTGGGAGCCGCCGGGCACCCACCGGCCCCTGCCGCCCGAGGTGGACGCGGTGGTGCTCAAGGCGCTGGCCGTGGAGCCCGAGGCGCGCTTCCCGGATGCCGCGGCGTTCGGGGCCGCGCTGCGCCAGCTGCGCGAGAAGTACGCGCCCGGCGTGGGCGACGCGGACCTGGCGCGGGTGATGGGCGAGGCCTTCGCCAAGGAGAAGGGGGTGGAGGACGGTGTGCTCGCGGAGCTGCTGCGGCGCGGGCCCCCACCCCAGCGGCCCATCCCCGAGCGGGAGATGCCCGCCTTCGCCCCGCCCACCGCGCTCGCCTTCGAGCACCGCGCCCTGGATGCCCCCGCCGGCTTCGTCCCCTCCGGCGAGGTGGTCGTCGTCGAGGAGTCCAAGCCCCAGGGGGGGCCGGAGGCAGCCGCGGGGGCTCCCGTCCCGACGCCGCACTCCCGCGAGGTGCGCGTGGCCTTCGACGTGGAACAGCCGGGAGAGGAGTCCGGGCTGGTGCGCGCCATCGAGGAAGGCGGAGAGGCCGAGGGCGGCGCAGCCGTGGCGTCCGCTCCCACCGCAACGCCGGCGCCGTCCTTCGGGGCCTGGCTCGCCGCCGGGCTGTTCCTCGCCGCGCTCGCGGTGGGCTTCCTCCTGGTGTGGCTGCTGGCGTGAGCCCCGAGCCCTTCACTTCGCGTGCCAGCGCCACGCACGGGAATTTCACGCCCGCCCCAATGGCTATCGGGAAGTGAACAGTCGTCACAATCGTATACCGGGGACGGATCGTGGCCCACGAGTGCACGGGGGGCGTGTGGTAGAGGCCGGACCCCAGGAGGCGTTTGTTGACCACTCGTATCCACGAGATTCTCAGGAAATATCCGTCCGAGCTGCTCACGGAGTGGCTCAACGCCATGACGGCGGGTGGGGTGCGCCGGGACGCGCTGATGAAGGAAGCGGAGCTGCGCGAGCAGTGCGCCGAGTTCCTCCGGCTGCTGACGCAGGCCACCGAGCAGGGCAATCTGACCGACATCACCGGCTCCGCGTTCACCCCGGCCCGGGAGATGCTGGAGCGGCTGTCGCGCTCGCGCAGCCTGCAGGGCTTCTCCCCCGCGGAGACGGCCACCTTCATCTTCAGCTTCAAGCAGCCCCTGTTCGACCGGATGCGCCGCGAGTACGCCAGTCAGCCGGAGGTGGTGGCCGATGAGATGTGGGGCGGCACCCTCCTGCTCGACAAGCTGGGCCTGTACACCACCGAGGTGCACCAGCGGGCGCGTGAGGAGGTCATCATGCGCCAGCAGCAGGAGATGATGGAGCTGTCCACCCCCGTGGTGCAGCTGTGGGATCGCATCGTCTGCCTGCCGCTCATCGGCACGTTGGACAGCGGGCGCACCCAGACGGTGATGGAGACGCTGCTGCAGCGCATTGTGGAGACGGGCGCGGAGATCGCCATCATCGACATCACCGGCGTGCCCACCGTGGACACGCTCACCGCCCAGCACCTCATCAAGACGGTGACGGCCACCCGGCTGATGGGCGCCGAGTGCGTCATCAGCGGCATCCGTCCCCAGATTGCCCAGACGATCGTCCACCTGGGCGTGGACCTGGCGGGCGTGGTGACCAAGTCCAGCGTGGCCGGGGCCTTCAGCTGGGCCCTCAAGCGTCTCAACCCGTCCGTCAGCGCTCAGGGCCCGCGCACGCCGGGCAAGGCCTAGCCGGAGTCATCACATGGAGCGCATTCCCATCCTCCGCATGGGGCGGGTGCTGCTGGTCACCATCCAGGTGGACATGCATGACCAGCTCGCGGTGACCCTGCAGGACGACCTGACCTCGAAGATCGTCGAGACGGGCGCGCGCGGCGTGCTCATCGACATCTCCTCGCTGGAGGTGGTGGACTCCTTCATCGGACGCATCCTCGGCAACATCGCCACCATGTCGCGTGTGCTGGATGCGCAGACGGTGGTGGTGGGCATGCAGCCGGCGGTGGCCATCACCCTGGTGGAGCTGGGCATGTCGTTGCCGGGCGTCCGCACCGCGCTCGACGTGGAGAAGGGCATGGCGCTGTTGCATGCCTCCATGGAGGACGACGAGGTCGTGCTCGAGGTCGCGGATGCAAGTCTTGAGGACTGAGGTGATGCCCATCCGCTCGGCGCAGGACCTGGTGCTCGTGCGCCAGGCCGTGCGCACGTGGTCGGCCGAGCTGAAGTTCAGCCTCGTGGAGCAGACCAAGATGGTGACCGCCGCCAGCGAGCTGGCGCGCAACACCCTGGACTACGGCAAGGGCGGACACGTCACCCTCGAGATGCTCCAGGAGGGCCTGCGCAAGGGGCTGCGGTTGTCCTTCGAGGACAAGGGGCCGGGTATTCCCGACATCGACCTGGCGCTGCGCGACGGATACACCTCGGGCGGCGGCATGGGGCTCGGGCTGGGGGGCGCCCGGCGGCTCGTGAACGAGTTCGACATCGTCTCCAAGGTAGGGGAGGGCACGAGGGTCACGGTGACACGATGGAAGTGAGCTCCACGGCGATTCCGGTGACGGAGAGCAGTCAGGCGGGACATGCGCGCCGGACGGCGGCGGCGCTGGCCGCCCGCCTGGGGTTCAGCGAGGAGGCCCAGGGCAAGGTGGCCCTCGTGGTGAGCGAGGCGGCCAAGAACCTGGTGGCCCATGCGCGCGAGGGCTTCATCCTCCTGCGCGCGCTCCATGGGGGCCCGCGCGTGGGCGTGGAGGTGCTCGCGCTGGACAAGGGCCCGGGCATCGCGGACGTGGAGCGCTGTCTGCGCGATGGTTTCTCCACCGCCGGCACCAGCGGCGTGGGGCTGGGCGCCATGCGGCGCATGTCCACCCTCTTCGACATCCACTCCGTGCCGGGCGTGGGCACGGCCGTGCTGGCCCAGCTGTGGGCCGAGCAGCCGCCCCCCGCCTCCCGCATGGAGGTGGGCGGGGTGTGCGTGCCCATGCCGGGCGAGGAGGTCTGCGGGGACTCCTGGGCGGTGGACACCCAGGCGGACCGCTGCCTCTTCCTCGTCGCGGATGGGCTTGGCCATGGGCCCGAGGCGGCCCGGGCCTCGCGCGCGGCGGTGGTGTCCTTCCTGGAGCAGGGCTCCCTCGAGCTGGTGGAGCTGCTGCGCGGCGCGCACCAGGAGCTGCGCAGCACCCGGGGCGCGGCGGTGTCCTTCGCCTCGGTGGACGGCGCCCAGCTGCACTACGCGGGCGTGGGCAACATCTCCGGGGCCGTGGTGTCCCCCGAGGGCACCATCCAGCGGCTGGTCTCCATGAATGGCACCCTGGGACACCAGGCGCCCCGCATGCAGCAGTTCAGCTACCCGTGGAAGGCGGGGGCCACCCTGGTGATGTGCTCGGACGGGCTGGCCACCCAGTGGCGGGTGGATGGCTATCCCGGGCTGCTCGCCCATCATCCCAGCCTTTTGGCCGGGGTGCTGTACCGGGACTTCGCCCGGGGCCGGGATGACGCCACGGTGCTCGTGGCGCGCGAGGCTTCCCGCGGAGGATTCCGGTGAGCTCCTCTCTCTTCCAGGCCGAGCTGCGCACCGGACAGGACGTGGTCAACACCCGCCAGCGGGGACGGCACATCGCCCAGTCCCTGGGCTTCGACGGGCAGGATCAGGTGCGCATCGCCACCGCCATCTCCGAGGTGGCGCGGCTCGCCGCCACCCAGGCCAACGGCCACATCGAGTTCCTGCTGGAGGAGATACCCGTGCCCTCCCTGCTCGTGCGGGTGCGCACCTCGGCGGCCAACGAGGGGCTCGCCGTGGGCAACACGCCGGAGACGCTCCGGCCCGGGCCCGCGCTCGCTCCGGCGCAGCGGCTGATGGACCGGGTGGTGCTGCGCAGGGACGGCGACGGGTGGCTCCTGCTGGAGCTGGTGCAGCGCCTGCCGCAGCTCTCCCCCATGCCCCAGGCGCTGGAGTCGCTCAAGGACGAGCTGGAGCGGCAGCGGCGCGCCAGTGCCGCCGACGAGCTGCAGAAGCAGAACGCGGACCTGCTGCGCATCCTCGACGAGCTGCAGGCGCGCAAGGCCGAGGTGGATCGGCTCAACCGCGAGCTGGAGGAGACCAACCGCGGCGTGGTGGCCCTCTACGCCGAGCTGGAGGAGAAGGCCGAGGCCCTGCGCCGCGCCTCGGACATGAAGACGCGCTTCATCTCCAATGTCAGCCACGAGCTGCGCACCCCCATCAGCTCCGTGCTCAACCTCTCGCGGCTGCTGCTGGACCGCATC
This sequence comes from Archangium sp., assembly GCF_057119385.1. NCBI lineage: Bacteria > Pseudomonadati > Myxococcota > Myxococcia > Myxococcales > Archangiaceae > Archangium > Archangium sp. The sequence continues at coordinate 6,916 of NZ_DBNGVP010000046.1, forward strand.
GACGGGCCGCTCACCGCCGAGCAGGAGAAGCAGGTCCTCTTCATCCGCAAGTCCGGCGAGGCCCTCCAGGAGCTCATCGACGACCTGCTGGACCTGGCCAAGATCGAGTCCGGCCGCTCCGAGGTGCTGTGCACGCGCTTCTCCGTGGAGGCGCTGTTCGGCGCGCTGCGCGGGATGCTGCGGCCGCTGCGCGTGCACGAGGGCGTCTCGCTCGTCTTCGACGAGACGGACGGCCTGCCGGAGCTGCACACCGACGAGCGCAAGGTGTCCCAGATTCTGCGCAACCTCGTCTCCAACGCGCTCAAGTTCACCTCCCAGGGCGAGGTGCGGGTGTCGGCGAGGCCGGGCCCCGGGGACACGGTGGTGTTCTCCGTGCGGGACACCGGCGTGGGCATCGCCCCCGGGGACCAGGAGCGCATCTTCGAGGAGTTCGTCCAGGTGGAGGGGCCCCACCAGCAAGGGGTCAAGGGCACGGGCCTGGGGCTGCCCCTCTCCCGGCGGCTCGCGGAGCTGCTGGGCGGCGCGCTCACCGTGGAGAGCCAGCCGGGCCAGGGCAGCGCCTTCCATGCGGCGGTGTCGCGCGACTACACGCAGCGCTCCGGCGCGGCGGGGGAAGAAGGTGGGGACTCCCAGCAGTTGGAGCGCGATACGCCCCATGCCCGGACCGTGCTCATCATCGACGACGACGAGGTCGCCCGCTACCTGCTCCAGCGGCTGCTCGCGGATGCCTCGCTCCAGTTCCGGGAGGCCGCCTCGGGCTCCGAGGGGCTGCGGCTCGTGGGCGAGGTGCGGCCCGCCGCCATCCTGTTGGACCTCTCGCTGCCGGGCATGGACGGCTTCGAGGTGCTGGAGGCGCTCCGGCGCGAGCCCTCCACCCGCAACATCCCCGTCATCATCCACACCAGCCGCTCGCTGACCGAGCAGGAGCGCGGGCGCCTCCTCCCCCATGTGGTGGGCATCCTCTCCAAGAGTGGGCTCACCCGGGATGTGGCGCTCGAGCTGCTCCAGCGGGCACTCTCCGGCCCCGGCCAGGGGTCCGGCGGTGGTGCCGCCCGCTCCTGATCTCCGCCCCACCCGCCAGTTTTTGAGGAGACCGTCGTGTCTCACAGGGAAACCATCCTCCTCAACATCAACGACAACGAGGCCAACCGCTACGCCGTCACGCGCATGCTGCGGGCGGCGGGCTTCCAGGTGCGCGAAGGCGGCACCGGGGCCGAGGCGCTGAGGCTGGCCGCCGAGGTGCGGCCTGATCTCATCGTCCTGGACGTGAAGCTGCCGGACCTCAACGGCATCGAGGTGTGCCGGCGGCTGAAGGCGGAGCCGCGCACGGCGGGCATCGCCGTGCTGCACCTGTCGGCCAACTACATCCGCCCCGAGAACAAGGTGGAGGGGCTGGAGAGTGGCGCGGACGGCTACCTGGCCCAGCCGGTGGACGGAGGGGAGCTGCTGGCCACGGTGCGCGCGCTGCTGCGCATGCGCCGGGCGGAGGACGAGGCCCGCGCGGCGGCGGTGCAGTGGACGAGCACCTTCGACTCGCTGGGGGACGGGGTGTGCCTGCTGGATGGGAGCGGGTGGGTGATGCGCGCCAACCAGTCCCTGCTGCGGCTGCTCGGGCTCTCCGGGGAGCGGGTGTTGGGGCGGCCCTTCGAGGAGCTGATGCGGGCGGCGGCGGGCCCGGAAGCCGAGCTGCCGCCGAGCTGCGGCGCGGTGCTGTCCTGCCGGGAGGAGACCGAGGTGAGCCTGGGCGGGCGCTGGTACCGCGTGGCGGCCAACCCGGTGGCGGGCGCGGAGGGCACGGCGGTGGGGGCGGTGCGCATCCTCACGGACATCACCCCCCGGCGCGAGCTGGAGGACGCGCTGCGGCAGCGGGCGGCGGATCTGGCCGAGGCGGACCGGCGCAAGGACGAGTTCCTGGCCATGCTGGCGCACGAGTTGCGCAACCCCCTGGCGGCCATCACCAACGCGCTGCACCTGCAGGTGGCCACGCAGCCGGAGGGCGGCGAGTCCAAGTCCATGCGGGTGATGATGCGGCAGAGCCAGCACCTGGCGCGCATGGTGGATGATTTGCTGGACGTGTCGCGCTTCAACCGGGGCCACATCGAGCTGCGGCGGGCGCCGGTGGACCTGCGGCAGGTGGTGCAGCACAGCGTGGAGGCGCGCCGGCGGTCGCTGGAGGAGAAGGGGCTGCACCTGGAGGTGTCGCTGCCCGCCTCGGAGAGCCTGTGGCTGGACGGGGATGCCACGCGGCTGGAGCAGGTGGTGTCCAACCTGCTGGACAACGCGCGCAAGTACACCGGGCCCGGGGGCCACGTCTTCGTCGGGGTGACGGTGGAGCGGAGCGGGCAGGGGCGCCAGGCGGTGCTGCGCGTGCGGGACACGGGCATCGGCATGAGCCCGGAGCTGCGGGGGCGGGTGTTCGAGCTCTTCGTGCAGGCGCAGCAGCAGCTGGCGCGCACCTCGGGCGGACTGGGCATCGGGCTGACGCTGGTGCGGCGCCTGGTGGAGCTGCACGGCGGCGAGGTGACGGCGCACAGCGAGGGCGAGGGCCGGGGCAGCGAGCTGATGGTGCGGCTGCCCCTGGCGGCGGCGCAGCCCGTCGCCGCCGCGCCCGCGTCGGAGACGCCGCCTCCGGACACCGAGGCGCCCTCGGCGCGGCGGGTGCTGCTGGTGGAGGACAACGAGGACACGCGCGAGGTGCTGCGCGAGCTGCTGGAGATGTGGGGGCACCGGGTGGAGGTGGCGGAGGATGGCTTCAAGGGGGTGCAGCTCTTCCCCTCGCTGAAGCCGCACGTGGCCCTGGTGGACCTGGGGCTGCCGGGGATGGATGGCTTCCAGGTGGCGCGCCGGATTCGCGAGTCCGAGGGCGGCCGGGACGTCTTCCTGGTGGCCCTGACGGGCTACAGCGGCGAGCACCGGACGCAGGCGGTGGAGGCGGGCTTCAACCTGCACATGGTCAAGCCCGTCAAGCCGGACGAGCTGGAGCGGTTGCTGGAGCAGCTCCCGTGAAATCCGGGGGGGGACGCAACTTCCGTGACGCTCGTGAGACAATTCCATCGCCGTCACTGATTTTCAGTGCCTCCCCCCGGAGCCGCCCGTGAGCACCATCTCCTCCTCGTCCCGCACCCGCGCCGCCCTCACCCCGGCCGCCGCCTCGTCCACGCCCCCGCTGCCCACGGGCACCCTGTCCAAGGGGGCCTCGGGCCCGGCGGTGAAGCAGCTCCAGGGCGCCCTGGTGAAGCTGGGCTTCATGACCCAGGCGCAGATGAACACGGGCCCGGGGACCTTCGGACCCCAGACGGAGGCCTCGCTCAAGAAGTACCAGGCCGCCAACAAGCTGACGGCGGATGGCGTGTTCGGCCCGAAGACGCGCGCCGAGATGCTCAAGGACCTCACCCCGGCGAAGCCCGCCCCCGCGCCGGCCAAACCTTCCGGCGTGACGGCCCCCCCCGCGGGCCTGGAGCGCGGCAGCACCGGCGCCGCGGTGAAGCAGCTGCAGACGGCCCTGGTGAAGCTGGGCCACATGAGCCAGGCGCAGATGGACACCGGCCCGGGCGTCTACGGCCCGGCCACCGAGGCTGCGGTGAAGAAGTTCCAGGCGCAGTGGAAGCTGGGCGTGGACGGGGAGTACGGCGCCAGGACGAAGGCCGCCATGGACAAGGCGCTCGCCGGCCAGAAGCCGCCCGCGTCCACTCCGTCGACGCCGACCACCCCCACGCCTTCCACGGGCGGTGTGAAGAAGCCGGACATGAAGTGGGTGCCCTCGGCGAACTTCAGCTCGCGCGGCGGGGCGGACATCGACGCCATCGTCCTGCATCACACCGCCTCCAACAACGAGGCCGGCGACCTGGCCACGCTCACCAAGAAGGGCACGGACGTGAGCGCGCACTACCTCATCGGCCAGGACGGCACCATCTACCACCTGGTGGATGACAAGATGGCGGCGTGGCACGCGGGCGTGTCGTCGCTGCACGGGGACAAGAGCCCCAGCGTGAACGCGCGCTCCATCGGTATCGAGATTACGAACGACGGCAGCGGCAAGACGCCCTTCACCGAGGCCCAGTACAAGGCGCTGGAGAAGCTCGTGCCGTACCTGGCCAAGACGTACGACGTGCCCATGAAGAACATCCTGGGCCACAAGGACGTGGCCCCGGGCCGCAAGGTGGACCCGGCGAGCAACTTCAACTGGGATCGCATCCGCCGTGCCACCGACGCGGTCATCTGAGCCAGTACCCGCCGATACCTCGCTGATACCCCTCCAAATATCCCCTCTCCCGAGGGGAGAGGGGAAATCAGCGAACCCCCTGCGCGGTGTCCGATCCCCGGTTAGCTTGTCCGCCCTGTCCAGTTGGCACGAGGAGAGCGGATGACGACGATCAACGCGGCGGCGAGCGGTACCTTCCGGATTGGCGGCGACCTCGAGGTGAACCGCCTCGGGTTCGGCGCCATGCGCATCACGGGCAACGGCATCTGGGGAGACCCGGAGGACCCCAAGGAGGCGCGCCGCACCGTGGCGCGCGTCCCCGAGCTCGGCATCAACTTCATCGACACCGCCGACAGCTACGGCCCCTTCGTCAGTGAGGACATCCTCGCGGAGGTGCTCTCGCCGTACAAGAAGGGCCTGGTGATCGCCACCAAGGGCGGGCTCACCCGGCATGGGCCGAACATCTGGCTCCCCGTCGGCCGGCCCGAGTACCTCAGGCAGTGCGTGCTGATGAGCCTCCGGCGCCTGAAGCTGGAGCGCATCGACCTGTGGCAGCTGCACCGCATCGACCCGAAGGTGCCCCGTGACGAGCAGTTCGGCGCCATCGCGGGCATGCAGCGCGAGGGGCTCATCCGCCACGTCGGCCTGAGCGAGGTCTCCGTCGAGGAGATCCAGGCCGCGGGCCGCTTCTTCAAGGTCGCCACGGTGCAGAACCTCTACAACCTCGCCAACCGCCAGAGCGAGGCGGTGCTCGACCACTGCGAGAAGAACAACATCGGCTTCATCCCCTGGTACCCGCTCGCCGGTGGCCCGCTGGCCAGGGAGGGCGGGGCGCTCGACACGCTCGCCAAGAAGCTCGGGGCCTCGCCGTCGCAGATCGCGCTCGCGTGGGTGCTCGAGCGCTCGCCCGTCATGCTGCCCATCCCCGGTACCGGCAAGGTGAAGCACCTGGAGGAGAACACCGCGGCGGCCAACCTGAAGCTCGGTGACGAGGACTTCCGCGCGCTCGACGCCCAGGGGCAGGAGGCGTGGCGCGCGCAGAAGCGCTGAGGACGTCTCGTGCGGCCCGGGCTCAGCGCGTGTAGCGCTGCACGGTGGTGACGGCGGAGGCGAAGGTAGTGCCGCCCGTCACCAGCACCTGGCCCGAGTGCAGCAACGTCGCGGCATGACCGGTGAGCGGCGCGTTCAGCGCTCCCGCGGACATCCACGCGTCCGCCGACGGGTCATACAGCGACGCATACCCGTTGGAGTGCGTGAGCAGCACCTCGCCCGAGTAGAGCATCGTCGCGCTGATGACCTGGCCGCCGGAGTAGAGGGTGGGACCGAGGGTCCACGGGGTGGAGCTGTACGGGTCGTAGAACTCCACCTGCTCCGGGCCGCCGCCCGCGACGAGCACCTTGCCCGAGTAGAGCCGGACGGCGACGTGGTTGCCGCGCGCCCTGTTCATGGGCGGGAGGGCCGTCCAGGTGTTCGTGGACGGGTCATACTCGCGCGCGCTCTGGAGCGTGCCGAAGGGATAGAGGATGCCGCCCGTCACCAGCACCTTGCCCGAGTAGAGCAGGGTGGCGGTATGGCTGGAGCTGGCCGTGGGCGCGGAGGCCGCGGGGCTCCAGGTGTGGGTGGCCGGGTCGAACAGCTCCGCGGTGTTCGTCTCCCCGTCGGTGGAGCCGCCCCCCACCGCCAGCACCTTGCCCGAGTCGAGCAGGGTGGCCGTGTGGTTGCCGCGCGGCGTGGCCATGGGGGCCACGGCGGTCCACGTCCCCGTGGTCTGGTCGTACACTTCCGCGCTGTCGAGCCAGGTGAGCGGCCCCGTGCCGAGCCCACCGCCGGCCACCAGCACCTTGCTCGAGGAGAGGGCGGTCGCGGTGTGCCGCTCGTGCGCGGAGAGGGGCGCGGCCGTGGGCGTGGACACGTTGCTGTAGGGGTTGAACACCTCGGCGGTGGTGCCACCCACCACCAGCACATCGCCCGTGCCGTTGAGCAGGGTCGCGGTGTGGGCGGCGCGCGCGCTGGCCAGGGCGCCGGTGAGGCTCCAGGTTCCCACGCCCGAGGGCTCGGGCGCCGTCGAGGCCGTGACGGTGGGGGCCGTGGTGCTGGTGAAGAAGTCGGGGAACGTCGCGGTGTAGTAGGGGCCGCTCCCGGTCTCTCCGGGGATGACGCCGCCCTTCTCGCCCCGGACCTTCAGGGTGGTGCCATCGGCGAGGATGAACAGCTCGCCGTTGACGGAGGTGGGGCGGTAGTCGACGTGCGCCGCGATCGTCACGGAGCGCACCACCGACAGGGTGTCCGGGGCCACATGGCGGATTTCCAGCCAGGTGCCGGAGGAGCCGCTCGGCGAATACTTGTGGGTGTAGCTGACGGCGACCCCGAGGTCATTGGCGGCCAGCGACAGCTGGGGGACCGAGTATCCCCCCGGGAGCTCCACGCTCCCCGCGTCCCACGGACACGTGGCGGAGGCCTGCCGGGTGACGACGGGCACGTACGTGGGCGGGAAGGGCGGCATCACCTCCTTGTACGTGAGGGTGAAGGTGCATCCGCGCGACACCGCGGTGGTCAGCGCGGCGGTGCTCGTGACGAGCCGCGACGGCTCCTCGGTGGCGGACCCTCCACAGGCCTGCGTCAGGAGGGCGGCCGAGAGGGATGCTGCGAGCTTCAGGGTGCGCATGTGTTGGCTCCTTTGCGCGCCCATATTCCGGATCGGCTGCCATTCAGTCTATCCGTATTTTCCCTGCTTTACGCTTCTCTCTTTCCAAGACGCCAGGAGGTGGATGCTCTTGGTGCTCCCCCTTCATGTGTGCTCCGTCCACGACCGCCATCGCTCGATGGTCTGTCGCTGGCGGTGAACGGGCCAGTCAGGTTGAAAACCACATGGCTGTCCGGAGCGGATGTCCAGTTCCAGCGCCGCACGGGCCCGAGCGTCGAATGGACTCCGGGGGTGAGCCAACTCTTCGATGCATGCGTCCAGGGTGTAGTGCTGACCCAATCGCAGCCGTGACTTCCCTTCCAGTCGGGAGCGGTGCTCAGCCCACCATGCCCGCCACACGGCGCTATCGGTGCTCGGCCGTGTCACCTCTCGCGCGGACTCCTCCGCAGCGCCCTCATCAGCCGCCTCTTCATCAAAGACATGGCTCTTCTCCGTGAGCCCCGCGCCGGTCATCAGCGCCAGCGCCGAGGCCGCTGCTTCTCTCACTTCGGCTTGGGGGTGCTCCAGGTGCTCGAGGAGCAGCGGAACGGCCGCGGGCACTCCAAGGATGCCGATGGCTTCGAGGGTGGTCCTGACCAACTCGGGCCGGCGACTGAGTTGGCGTAACGAACTGAAGTCCTGGGGCGCTCCGGCCAGCCCAAGGAGCCAGGGGATTCTCGGAACGAGGGGGCCCGCAGCCTGGGCGGCCTGGCGACAGGCCTGCAAAGCACGAGATGAGCCGAGCCGCAGCGACGCGAGGAGCCATATGTCCAGTTCCTCTGGGGGTGCCTCGGTCAGCTTCCGTTCCAACACGGGAAGCGCGGGGCTGTGGCCAAGTTCTGATACCGCGAGCGCTGCGGCGGCGCGAACCTCCGGTACGGCATCCTCGAGCAGCGGTAGGAGTGGTCCGGCCCCTGTTTCATGGCGATGCCCGAGGATACGCGCGGTGGTGGCCCGTACCTCCGGACGTGGCGAGGACAGCAATGCCTCGAGTCTTTCGGAAAGTTGCGGATGCAGCACCAGGGAGAGGGCCTCGGTGAAACACGGCAGCCGCGCCTCGTCCGCTTCCCCGAGGCGGATGGGTGCTCCAGGAGTGAGCGGGGAGTCAAGCCACCACCAACGAAGTCTGGTTGCCGAGAATGTCGCTGATGCGTTCCAGCTCGCGGGGGGTCCGGGCGGCGACCGTGACGCCCATGAGGCCTCCCGCGTCGTCGAGCCGCACATACAGGGCGGCATCCGCTCGGTCGTAGAAGCGATAGGCCACACTGGTTCTGGCCACGCGCTCGAACCCCAGGCGTTGGGCCCTCTCATCGACGATACGCGCGAGCGCTACTGGACTCGCGATGGGCGCCTGTTTCCTGTTCTTCGTGGACGGGGTCAGGAGTCGTTGACGGTCGAAATCCTCCATGCGTTTTTCCGAGAAGGCCAGGGAGAGGAGGAAGTCATTCAGAGAAGGATCCAGTGAGTCGAAGTATCCATCCCTGGAGAACTCACCCATGCTGGGAAAGCGCACGACGGGGCAGTCTCTTTGCCCTGGCCTGGTGCATTCCAGATAGTAATCCATCTGGGGATCATCCTCCTGGATGGCGAAGAGGATGTAGCCTCTGGGGGGCGGCCAGTCGCCGCTCTTGTAGAATTCCAGGATGCGTTCGATGTGGAAGTCGATTCCCTCGATTTCGAGTCCGCCCATGTCCCGCCCCATGCGGGTGAGGAACTCGCGGTAGCTGTCTGGGAGCGGCTGACCCGCGAGCACTTCGAGGTTCCGGATCTCCTCGGGCCCGGCTCCCCGGAGCCTGCGGGAGTAGCCCGGGTCATAGCGCTCGACGAGGGCGATGAATTCTTGGAGCATGTCTGTCTTTTCCCTCCTTGAATCAAGGACACGGACGAGCACCGCATAGCAAGCAGGGGAGTGCGCTCTGGCAGGTCCGGCACGAGGGAACCGTATCCCCATCGCGGAACTGATGCTTGACCGTCCTGCCATTCTTTCGATAACGCACCCGGACGCTCTTCTGGGGATCCGTGGGTGAATAGAACTGTTCGGTCATGAGGTATGGCTTGTGACCGGCCTTCTGCATGGCCTGGATGAGCTTGGGGGCCGCGCACACGCCAAAGCGGTTGTTGTTCTTGCCCGGAAGGGCTTTGTGGAGGTTCAGCAGCCGATCCTCCTGCGTGGGCGAAAGCGGGCCATTGGCGTTTTGCAGGGGAGGTGTGACGGGTCCTGCCAGTTTCCATCCCAGGGACTGTACTGCGGCTTTGAACCCATCCGTCTCGGCGCCAGACATCGCGGCGTAGACCTCACTGCCACACTGGCAGAGCAAGACGCCAATCATGTACCCAGCTCCCCTCCTGAGCACGCGCGTCTTGCCGATCTGATCGTTGAGCGTCTTGATCTGGGAGGACACCGCCTTGGTGTTGCCTCCCTGGTCCTTCAGTGTCGCCAGGGTGGTTTCGAGCCCTTGCCGGGTTTGCTGGAGAGCGGCCTCTTGTGCCCGTTTCGCATCGAGCTCCTTCACCAGGGTGTGTGTGTTGCCCTTGGTGGTCGTGTGCTCATGGAGCCGGTGCGATTCCTTGGGCTGCTGACAGAGGTCGCAAGGGCCCAGGGGAGCGCGGTCATCACCATAGGCGAAGCCGGTCCGCCCATTCTGGGCGAATGCGCTGTTGAAGGTATTGCCATTGTGCTGGGTAGGTTCCAGGAATCCCCTGGTTCATCGCCACTGCTCGTACCCAGGTTTGAATCCTTGAGGGCCACGGGATTGCCTTCGAGCGTCACGGACGTGCTCCCCTTGGATAGAGCTCCGTCTCGAGCCACGTTCACGTAGGGAACAGGCACGGGCCCACCAGGAGAGGGCGTCTTGCACACATCTGGCACCGCGCAGGTATTGACCTGGCCGTCTCCCTTGTGAACCACCGACCGGCCATTGGCGTACACCTTGCTCATGTATCCCCCTCAATGATGCAGGTCCCGACTTGTCCCGCATCAGCACAACCGTAGACCAGGATGCGGACAGGCTCTTCCGAGACCTTTTCCAACCTGCCCAGCAGGTGCAGCGCGCTACCGAGTTGGATGGCTCCCGCTGCCGCACCTGCGTCTCCGAGGCTCTCGGCGATCTGGCTCATCGTCAGCGGCTCTGGCATCAGTGCTGCGTTGCGCAGGTAGGCGTAGTTGAACTCCTGCGCCCAGAAGGTCTCCCCTGTCTGGCACGACAGGATGTGGTCCACCCGCCGGGCTCCCGTCAAGGGATGGAGCCGGAGCTGACGGAAGGCGTTCGTCAGTCCCTCCGCCATGTTGGGCTTGTGCTGCAGGAAGGAATGCGGCTCGTGTGACAGGGCACAGCCCAACACCCGACCTCGTGATTTCAGCCGTCCTTGACGGGAGAACTCCGCGGAAGTCAGGAGGATGAAGCCAGCTCCCTCCCCTGGCAGGATGCCGTCCGGCATTCCAGGCCCCAGGGTCCGGCCAGTTTGCGCGTGGTGTGCCAGAGACTGACGGTCGCACATCGAATCCACGCCGCCCACCAGGACCCAGGGGGCGCGGCGGGATTTCAGGAGCTGGGTGGCCTCGGCCAGTGCGCGGAAGAATCCCGCACGACCTTCGTGGAAGAGCGCGTCCCTGGAGACCTTCAACCGCACCGGAGCTGCCGCGCGGTTGAGTTCCTCTCGTACAGCTTTCAGGTCGAAGGGAGCACCACTCCCCGGTTCCGGCAACGCCAGCAACAGCGGCAGCTCGGCAACACCAGGCGGATCCACGTCCTTGAGTGCCTCTTGGAGCGCCGTCACCGCCAGCGGCACCATTCGCTCTGAACGCGAAAGACTGGGCTCCAGGAGTCTCAGCACCGAGGCGCGGACCGGCTCGCCTGTGGAATCCAGGACGTCCGTTTCGAAGAATCGTACGGTGCCCGCGGCCATCTCCGCCTGGGTGGTTCGTGCGGTCAACCCGAGCGGGGTACACAGCCCCAGCCCAACGATCACCATCTCGTCCGAGCCACGTTGTCGTGCGTTCACCTGGGCATCTCCTCCCAGGGTTCCAATTCCCGGACGAGGCTGTACTCGTGATGGGTCAGCTCGCGATGGGCCGGGATGGCGGCGCGCCAGAGGAGTGTCAGCGCTCGTTCGTCGGGATCGATCTGTACCGCGTCCAGCACCAGCTCCCGCCGGTCGACACGGTGGCGGAATACGCACTTCACCATCAGCCGATGATGAGGAAGGGGGAACGCCATCTGGCCATCAGGTGATAGCCCCGCGAGCACCACCGGTTCTCCACCCTTCAGTCCCGGCGAGGCGACGAGCCCCGGCGCCGCGGCGTTGAAGAACCGCACGTCGAAGTCGGGTGGCCACAGCGGGGCGCGCTGCTGCACCCACTCCTCATCATAGGTTCCTGCGAGCCCCAGGCGCGGTTGCCAGTTCCGGGCAATGGGGCCGAATCCCACCGGATTCACCCGATCTGTCGGGCCGCGCATCAGCTGGAAGGGATCCTCCAGATTCGGAAGAGGTTGTTCGACAGCTTCTTTCGTGGAGCCATACAACCCGACCCCCACCGGGTTGCGCGGCTCGTGGGCAGGAGGCTCATCGCCCGCCACCTGGGCGGTCCCACCGAAGCTGCGCTCGTATCGGAGCGGCATGAACTCGAAGGGACGCGGTTCCGAGGCCTTGAGCCCCGAAACGCCTCGGTACCACACCCGGGTTCCAAAGACGTGTATCCCTTTTTGATAGGGGCCCACCCTTACGGCGGCGAGCATCTCGGTCACAGGCCGGCCTCGAGGGGCTCACGCGTGGCCCGAGACGTAGATATCGGTCCCCAGGCGCTGATAGGCGGTCTGTCCTTCGTAGCGCAAGCTGGATGTGCCCGGCTTTCCCCAGTAGACGTCCTCCATCACGGGAGGGCGCTGCTCCTCACTCAACCTGGGGGGAACGGAAGGTCGGCCCGCGGGAGGCAGGTCGAATCTACCCGCCACGCAGATGACCAACAGCTCTTCTCCCTCCTTGTTCATGGAGGGCACATCCACCGCATGGAAGGGGCTCAGGTTCTCGAGGTTCGGCATGCGGTCCAGATGTTTCCCTGGTGCGATTATACCAAGAGCTGGATGCCGTGGTCGCCGACCTGCGCTATGTGGAGGGCATGGCGATTGAGACCGAGTCGGGAGTGACGCTCCCCTTCGACCGCTTCTGGGACTGGATCCTGGATCACACCAACTGCATCCTCAGCGTCGGCACGGAGGAGTCCTGGCTGTACGACGCCGAGGCGCTCCACTGGGTGCTCTTCTCGGAGGAGAACGGCTCGCCCGTGGTGCAGCTCATCCTGGGCAAGCGGCTGGTGGGGGAGATGGTGCTCGACACCACGGACCTGCACCAGGTGCAGGTGATGGTGGATCCGGACAACGTGGAGCGCGGTTACTTCCTCTTCAAGGTGGTGGGGGGCCTGAAGTCGGCCCCCCGGGTGCGCTACACCTTCCAGCTCGCCCACGGGCTGGAGAACCTGCCCACCCCGCACGTGGCGGGGTTGAAGCACTGAGCGCGGCTCACGGCTTCTTCGTGGGCTTGTTGATGTCCGCGAAGAAGTCGTTGCCCTTGTCGTCCACGACGATGAAGGCCGGGAAGTCCACCACGTCGATCTTCCAGACGGCCTCCATGCCCAGCTCGGGGTACTCGAGCACTTCCACCTTCTTGATGCAGTCCTTGGCCAGCCGCGCCGCCGGGCCACCGATGGAGCCCAGGTAGAAGCCGCCGTGCTGCTTGCAGGCCGCCGTGACGGCCGGCGAGCGGTTGCCCTTGGCCAGCATCACGAAGCTGCCGCCCTGCGCCTGGAACTGGTCCACGTAGGCGTCCATGCGGCCCGCCGTCGTCGGACCGAACGAGCCGGAGGCGTAGCCCTCGGGCGTCTTGGCCGGGCCGGCGTAGTACACCATGTAGTCCTTGAGGTACTGCGGCATGCCCTCGCCGCAGTCCAGGCGCTCCTTGATCTTGGCGTGGGCGATGTCGCGCGCCACCACCATGGGGCCGGAGAGCGACAGGCGCGTCTTGATGGGGTAGCGCGACAGCTCGGCGCGGATGTCCGCCATGGGGCGGTTCAGGTCGATCTTCACCACGTCGCCCGACAGGTCCGCGTCCTTCGTCTCGGGCAGGTACTTCGCCGGGTCCGCCTCCAGCTGCTCCAGGAAGACGCCGTCCTTCGTGATTTTTCCGAGCGCCTGGCGGTCCGCGGAGCAGGAGACGGCGATGGCCACCGGGCAGGAAGCGCCGTGGCGGGGCAGGCGGATGACGCGCACGTCATGGCAGAAGTACTTGCCGCCGAACTGGGCGCCGATGCCGGTGCGCTGGGTGAGCTTGAGGACCTCCTGCTCCAGTGCCACGTCGCGGAAGCCGCGGCCGAGCGCGTTGCCCTCGGTGGGCAGCGAGTCCAGGTAGCGCGCCGAGGCGTACTTGGCCGTCTTGAGCGCGAACTCGGCCGAGGTGCCGCCCACCACGATGGCCAGGTGGTACGGCGGGCAGGCCGCGGTGCCCAGCGAGCGAATCTTGGACTCGAGGAACGTCAGGAGGCTCTGCGGGTTGAGGACCGCCTTGGTCTCCTGGAAGAGGTAGCTCTTGTTGGCCGAGCCGCCGCCCTTGGCCATGAAGAGGAACTTGTAGGCGTCGCCGTCGGTGGCGTAGAGCTCGATCTGCGCGGGGAGGTTGTTGTTGGTGTTGACCTCCTTGTACATGTCGAGCGGCGCCATCTGCGAGTAGCGCAGGTTGGCGGTGCGGTAGGTGTCGAAGACGCCGCGCGAGATGGCGGCCTCGTCACCGCCGCCCGTCATCACGTACTGGCCCTTCTTGCCCATGACGATGGCGGTGCCGGTGTCCTGGCAGGAGGGGAGCACGCCACCGGCGGCGATGTTGGCGTTCTTGAGCAGCTCGAGCGCCACGAAGCGGTCGTTGGACGAGGCCTCGGGGTCCTGGAGGATGTGGGCGAGCTGCTGGAGGTGACCGGGCCGCAGGAGGTGGGAGATGTCCCGCATGGCCTCGCGGGTGAGGAGCGTGAGCGCCTCGGGGGCGACCTGGAGGAAGGTCTTCCCGCCGGCCTCGAAGGTGGAGACGTGGTCCTTCGTGAGCAGCCGGTAGGGCGTCTCGTCCTTGCCGAGCGGCAGCATGTCCTGGAACTGGAAGTCGTTCATCGTGGCCTTCTCCAACGGTTGGCTGCGCCGATTGTCGGCGCAGAGCGGCCCGTCCGGGGAGCCTTCCGGAAACACATCGAAAACCTACCCTCATGCGAGCAACGAGCCATTGTAGGGGAGCCGCCCGCCGGCCCTGGGGGCGGCCGGGGGTGGTGGGCTCCGCGCACCCGGCGCGGTTGAGGGCCGTCCAGGCGGGCGGGGGGCCCTCTCTTGCCTGTTCAGGGCGCTCCCTGTCACGCTTCGTGGGATGGTGACCCCGAGCAACATCACCTTCGATGATTCCTTGTGGCCGCTGCTCATCGTGCGTTTCTCCGGCACGCCGAACAAGCAGCAGTTCGAGGAGTACATGGCCATGCGGGGGCGCTATCTGGCGCGCAACCAGAAGCACGCGCTCATCTACGACACGGTGCGCTTCAACGTGCTCAACCCCGAGCAGCGCCAGCGGCAGATCGACTGGCTCAAGCAGCACAAGGAGCTCCTGGGGAAGCTCTCGCTGGGCAGTGCGCTCGTCATCACCTCGCCCGTCATCCGGCTGTCGTTGAGCCTCGTCCTCCAGTTCTCCCAGGCGAGCGCGCCGTACCATGCCGCGCGTTCGATGCCCGATGCCGCGAGCTGGTGTGCGGGACGTCTCGCGAGCGCCGGTCTCCTTACGGAGGCCCGGCGCGTCCGGACGCACTTCGGGCTGGCGCCGCGTCAGGGCACGGCCTGAGCCGGTCCGGAGGCGAAGCCGAGCAACTGGTCCGACTGTCGGACCAGTGGGTGCCTCGCGCTGGAGGTGACGCGGGCTCCAGCGGCCTCGGCGGCTTGCGTGGCCTCCTCGCGGCTCAGGCCGCGCCCGCGTTCTGGGCACCTGACGCCCGCCTCCCCGCCCGGTGGGCGAGGGACGTGGGGCCATCGGAAAGGAGTGCACCCGGAGGAGCCCTGGTAGCATCCGCCGCCATGATCCGACCCCTTACGAAGTTCCTCCCGGCCCTGG
This sequence comes from Archangium sp., assembly GCF_057119385.1. NCBI lineage: Bacteria > Pseudomonadati > Myxococcota > Myxococcia > Myxococcales > Archangiaceae > Archangium > Archangium sp. The sequence continues at coordinate 21,924 of NZ_DBNGVP010000046.1, forward strand.
CTGTCTCGGCGGGACTGGCCGCGCCCGCCGCGCTCGCCTGCACCAGCCTGCTGGTCAACAAGGGCGCCACGGCCGACGGCTCCACCGTCATCACCTACGCCGCGGACTCGCATGAGCTGTACGGCGAGCTGTACTACACCCCGGCGCGCCGCAACCCGCCCGGCGCCATGCGCGACATCATCGAGTGGGACACCGGCAAGTTCCTCGGCCGCATCAAGGAAGCCCCCGTCACCTACACGGTGGTGGGCAACATGAACGAGCACCAGCTCACCATCGGTGAGTCCACCTTCACCGGCCGCAAGGAGCTGGAGGGCCCGGCCGGTATCGTCGACTACGGCTCGCTCATCTACGTGGCCCTGGAGCGCGCGAAGACGGCCCGCGAGGCCATCAAGGTCATGACGGACCTGGTCGCCGAGTACGGCTACGCCTCCACCGGCGAGTCCTTCTCCATCGCGGACCCCAAGGAGGCGTGGATCCTGGAGATGATCGGCAAGGGCACGGGCCAGAAGGGCGCCGTGTGGGTGGCTCGCCGGCTGCCCGAGGGCTACCTGTCCGCGCACGCCAACCAGGCGCGCATCCGCCAGTTCCCGCTCAACGACGCGGAGAACGCCCTGTACTCGCCGGACGTCATCTCGTTCGCGCGCGCGAAGGGCTGGTACACCGGAGCGGACAAGGACTTCAGCTTCGCGGACACCTACCACCCGCTGGACTTCGAGAGCGTGCGCTTCGCCGAGGCGCGCGTGTGGAGCATCTTCCGCCGCGCGGCGCCGTCGGCCGGACTGGGCCCGGACTACGTGGATGGCTCGGCCCCCACCAAGCGCCTGCCGCTGTGGGTGAAGCCGGACAAGAAGCTGGCCGTGCAGGACGTCATGGGGCTGATGCGGGACCACTTCGAGGGCACCCCGCTGGACATGACGAAGGACGTGGGCGCCGGGCCGTACGCCGCGCCCTACCGCTGGCGCCCGATGACGTGGGAGGTGGACGGCAAGCGCTACCTCCACGAGCGCGCCATCTCCACGCAGCAGACGGGCTTCTCCTTCGTGGCGCAGATGCGCTCGTGGATGCCGGGCCCCATCGGCGGCGTGCTCTGGTTCGGCGTGGATGACACCTCCACCACCGTGTACACGCCCATGTACGCGGGCATCCGCACCGCGCCGAAGAACCTCGCCACGGGCGTGGCCAACCGCGGCGAGTTCTCCTGGGACTCGTCCTTCTGGGTGTTCAACTGGGTGTCCAACCAGGCCTACGCGCGCTGGAGCGACATGAGCGTCGACGTCCAGAAGACCCAGGGCGAGCTGGAGGGCCAGTTCCTCGCCGACCAGGCCGACATCGAGAAGGCCGCGCTGGAGCTGTACAAGAACTCGCCCGAGCAGGCGCGCACCTACCTCACCGCGTACTCGACGCAGCAGGGCGACAAGGTCCACGCCCGCTGGCGCAAGCTGGGCGAGCAGCTGCTCGTGAAGTACATCGACGGCAACGTGCGCGACGAGATGGGCCGGGTGAACCACCCGAAGTACCCGGACTTCTGGTACCGGTACATCGTGCGCGACACCGGCGCGCGGCTGGCCATCCCCGAGGAGCCCAAGCCCGCCGAGGCGAAGCCGCAGGCGCAGCCCGAGGTGAAGCCGGGCCAGAAGGCCGAGCCGAAGCCCACGGTCGCTCCGGCGCCGTGAGGCGGTGAGGGACCCGGGCGCGGGGAGTCACTCCCGGAGCCGCTCCCGCGCCCGGGGAGCAGGAGGCCAGGGAGGCGTTATCTCCTTGGCCCGGTGCCGGGACCCGTCGAGACTCGCCGAGGGATGCGCATGTTTCTCTCGACACCTTCCGGGTCCGCCATGTCTCGAACCGACAGCGGAGCGGCCACGCACATAGGCCGCAGGCCGAACAACGAGGACTCCTACTGCCAGAAGCCAGAGCTGGGCTTCTTCGCGGTCGCGGACGGACTGGGCGGCCACGAGGGCGGCGAGGTGGCCAGTCAGCTCGTGCTGAGCACGGTGGCCGACTTCCTGGCCGCGCAGGAGGGCCAGCCGCAGCCCGCCACGCCGGGGGGGAGCAGCGAGGGCCTCATCACCCGGGCCGTGCGCCTGGCGCACCACGAGGTGCACGTGCGTCAGAGCGGCCGGCTGTCGATGATGGCCTCGACGATCACCGCGGTGCTGCTGAGGGACGGGGAGGCCGTCGTGTGCAACCTCGGGGACAGCCGCACGTTCCTGGTGCGCGACGGGGAGTTGCGGCGGCTCACGAAGGACCACACGGTGCTCGCGGAGATGGAGGAGGCGGGGCTGGATACGAGCAACCCCTTCGCCGTCATGCACCGCAACTCCCTGACGGGGGCGGTGGGGATGGAGGCCAGTGTGGACCCCGAGTGCAGCCGCGTGACGGTGCAGCCGGGGGATGTGCTGGTGCTCGCCAGCGATGGCCTGTACGAGCCCGTGCCGCCGGAGTTGATGGTCTCGCTCCTGGCCCAGGGAGGCTCGGCCCAGGAGATGGCCGAGCGGCTCGTTGCCAAGGCCTACGACCGGGGAGGCAGCGACAACATCACCGGCGTGGTGGTGCGGATACTGGAGAACGCTTAGGGCTCGTCTTGAACAGTCGCCACGCCGGATGTTCCTTCCCCATGCCGGATGTTTTGCTCTACCGGTAACGCTGATAACTTGAGCCGTGGACTTGGTGCTCGCGGAGGGAGGTTCTCTTGGGTGAGGGTGGCAAGAAGCCAGTTGCGATGCCGTCCTGGGTAGCGCAACTCGGTGAAATCCTGAAGAGTGGCCCCCTGGCGACAGCGGTGCTGAATTCGGCCATCACCTATTCCGCCTCTTCCACCTCGTCCACGGAGGCAGATGTCCAGGCCTTCCTGAAGGATGCCTGGCAGTTGCTCAGCACATGGCGGATGCCCTTGGGGGGCGCTCGTGACGTTCGCGGTTTGAAGCCACTCACGTTGCGCAAGAACTTCCAGCCGATGCGTGATGCGCTGCCCACCTTCGTCCATCTGGGGGCTTCGGCGTCCGCTCTCTGGGTCCACCATCAGCAGCAACTTCAGGACGTGGCGAGGCGCTTCGCGGAATCGAAGCAGCTGACTGTCGCTCAGCCCGATGCCAAGGCGCTCCACGGTCTGAAGGGGTGGCCTGCGGACTGGGAGCCCGGGCAGCTCCAGTCGCTTGCCGCGGAGCTCGCCTCCCAGCACGAGTTCGCCTCGTTGGGCGAGATCGCCGTGGACGCGGCCAGGTTGATGTTGTTCATGCTTTGCATCAAGGCGCCGACGGCCATGTCCTCCGATGCTTCCACTGTTTCCTCCGCTACCGAGCAGAAGCCGGAAGCGGTCCCTGTTGCCGTACCCGAGGCCGTAGCCGTGGAGCCTTCTTCCGGTCCAGTCGCGCCGCTCTCTCCCCGGGAGCACTTCGAGCGGTTGCTCGCGATGCTGCGTGCCCTCCCAGATGCGGCACCTGAATGGGAGGACCTGGACGGCTTCCTTCGGGTGTGCGGTGAGTTGGCGCACCAGCGCAAGGAGCGCCAGGCCTCGCGGCATCGCCTGTTGGACTCGCTGGCGAGACTCGCCGAGCCCGAGGTCGCCAAGGGGCTGGCCTTCCTGTCTCATCTCACGGGTCATGAGCACTGGAGTGCCAGTGTCCCCGCGAAGCCCGCGCTCGACTCCGTGGTGGGCGAGCTCGGGCAACTCTTGAAATTGCTGGCGGAGGTGTCAGCCCATCTCAAGCTGCCGCCTCCTCGGAACATCCAGGAGAACCGCGAGCGGACCCGCCGGTTGGATGAGCTCAGCACCGAGAGTGAACGGCTTCACCAGCTGCTCTCCCGGAGGCTCCTGCCAGCCAACGCTCCCCCGGTCACCGGAGCGGCCGGGGATGAGGGCGGGGGCACTGGAGCCGCTTCGCCCGTTCCGGAGGCCAGCGCTTCCGAGCCGGACCCCGAGCCCGTCGCCGTCACCGCGTCAGCCCCGGTTCTTCCCACCCCCGGGGTGATGCCTGCTTCCGACGTCCCGACGCCAGCCATGGAGCCCCCGCGGCATGGGGCGGATGTTCCCGTGCGCGAGGCGGCCCCGGTGCCTGCTCGCGTGGCTGCCGCGTCAGCGCTGTCCTCTCGTCCAGAGCCAGCGCCTGCTCCCGTGGAGACGCCCACCGCTCGGCGGGCCGAGGTGGTGGTCCTGCGTCCGGCGTCGCCGCCGAAGGCGCACCCCGCGCCCATCCAGGAGCCCTCTCTACCCGCGACACCGGAGGAGCCCGAGCTTCGTACGTCGAAGAAGCTCTCCCGCCGGGACGCTGCGGAGGTCTTGCTGGCCCATCCCTCCGCCGAGGCCCGTGCCACCTTCCTCTTCGCGTTGGTTACCGAAGGAGATGTGGCGGGGGCGTATTGGCTCTCCCGCGCCATCGAGGCGAAGGACGAGAAGGCGCCTGTTCCCTCCTGGTTGCTCGCGGCACTGGCGGGGTCGACGCGCCTTCAGGGCGATTCCATTGCCCTCACCTCGGGTTTGACCGCGATTGCCTCCGAGCATGAGTGGCCCGCGGCGCCGCACCTTCAACTGCTGGCCCTGGCCTCTGCCCTTCCGTCCATCATCCGGGCTCCAGGCAGTGGACTGCTGAGCTGGCTCGCCGCGCCCGATGACTTGGCCTCCCTGCGGGAGTTGGTCGAGCCGTTGCGTGAATTCGCTCTGCATGGGGGGTTGGCCCTCCCCGCGGACAGCCAGCTCATGCTCAAGAGTCACGCGGAGCGCTCCGAGCGCATCCGTGCCACCGTCGAGGAGGTCCGGCGCTGGCATGAGCGGGTGGGGGATCTGCGGACTTCCTACCTGCCCGCCAGGAACGTCCTGGGGTATCTGCTCAGGACGGGGGATCTCCTGGAGCTGCTCGACGCGGCCAAACGGGATGACCGCAGCCAGTTGGAGGAGGTGGCGAGGAAGCTCGCGCTCTGGCGTGACAGCTCTCACGTGAATGCCATGGTGGATGAGGTCCGGCGCCGCGAGCAGATCAAGGAGCGTATCGTCGGATCGGCCCTGGCGTGGATCCAGTCTCGTGTCGAGGAGCTGTGCGAGCGGGTGGCGACTTGGTTCGAGCTGGTCCAACTCGATGAGCGGCTCACCCGGAACTACGACTGGGTCATGCGGCAGCTTGATGAGCTGCGCCAGAAGCTCGGGATGGCGTTCCCGAAGGCCCTCCGCGCGATGGATGCCTATGAGCGGGAGGAGGACTTCGCCCAGGTGGCCGCGGGGTGCGCGGCGCTTCGCCGTGCGATCCTGCAGCTGGCCGACATGTTGAGCTGCAGGCTGGACCTGAGCATCCAGAGCATCCAGCTTCCGGCGGACGTGCTCCTTCGGGAGCGGTTGATAGATCTCGAGGGCGGGCTGGATGGCTTGCTGGCACGTCGATTGATGACGTTGCCGAGTGTGCGGTTGCCGCTCGACAAGGAGCGCTGGAGTGATGGGCTTGGCGACCTCTTCACGGCCCTGCCGCGTGAGATCCTGTCGGAGCCCGGTGTGGAGGGCAGCATCGAGGCCTGGCTGACCCGGAGGGACTTCCGCTTCATTCCTCACCTGCTTCCGCTCGTGGAGAGTTCCGAGCGCCGCAAGGAGTTCGAGGATCGGACGCGGTTGGAGCAGGAAGAGGCACGCAGGCAGCTCAAGCGCCGCATTGAGCGCATCCGGGCGGAGGTGGAGCAGGCCGTCGTGGATGGCTTCATCGGAGACGAGCGCTCGGGGCTCACGGGCCGACTGGATGGCATCGTGGTGGACACCACGCGCGAGATGGAAGGCTCCCAGCACATCCTGGATGCGGTCGCCGGAGAGCTGGCGGGGGCGCGTCACCGGGGCCTGGAAATCCAGCGGGAGCGCTGGAACCAACTGCGACCGAGGATGGCGGAGACGGGCTGGGCGGACGAGCAGCGGGACCTGGCCGCCCGGCGCATCGAGGAGGTGCTGACCGCGGGCGACTACCGGAGCGCGGACGAGCTGCTGGCGCGGCTTGAGGATTCCGTGGACAACCACCGGGAATTCGATGTCGCGCTCTTCGCGGCTCCGAAACACGAGACCCGCCACCTGGAAGACTTCATCCATGTGCTTCCGCGCCTGGAGCAGGAACTGCAGACCGTGCGGGGCAGGGAAGTGCCCAAACGTGTCCAGGAGGTGCTGTTAGGAGGCAGCGAGCGGGCTGAGGGCCATCGGGATCTGCGTCACGTGCATGATGCCTGGAGCGCGCTCGTCAATGCGCGAGCCCGTCAGGAGCGGGTACCGGAGATGCTGGCGGCACTGCTCGGACAGCTGGGCTTCCAGTTGGAAGGCGAGCCCGGTGAGTCTTTCGAGCGTTTGAAGGACGACCCCCACCTTCTCTTCCAGGTGCGGGCCTCCAGCCGGAGGCTCAGTCCGGTGCCTCACTTTGGCAGCCGCGTCGAGGGGCGTCTGCGGGTCATGTGCCTGTGGGTGCCCCAGGGGCGGGAGATCCTCACCGGGGCCTTGCAGCAGCTGCGCTCCGAGAGTGAGGGCACGCTCATCTTCTACCTGGATCGTCTGGGTCTGGCGCGCCGCCGGCAGCTCTGCTCCCTCAGCCGGCAATATGGTGCCGCCGCCATCGTCATCGACGAGTGGATGCTGCTGTACCTCTCCGCCCTGCATGAGGGCGATGCGCGGCTGCGCGCGCTCTTCGATTGCACCCTGCCGTTTTCCTCCATCAACCCCTATGTCCAGCGCGCGGGGACGGTGCCCCCGGAGATGTTCTTCGGCCGTGATGAGATGGCACGTCGTCTGTCCAGCTTTGATGGGACCAGCCTCGTTTATGGTGGGCGCCAGCTCGGCAAGTCCGCCCTGCTGGAGCAGGTGGAGCGGCGTTTCACCGAGGCGGATCCCACCCACCATTTCGCCATCCGTCTGGACATCAAGGACGTGGGAGACCCAGCGGCTTCCCAGGCGCCTGAGCACCTCTGGCCGCGTATCCGCGACGAGCTCAAGCGCAAGCGTTTCTTCTCTGCGCAGGTGTCCACGGACAAGCCGGATGACTTGGTGCGCCGCATCGGTGAGGTGCTGGGGGGGGACAAGGGGCGCAAGCTGCTCATCCTGCTCGACGAGGCCGACAACTTCCTGGATGCGGACGCGAAGAAGGGCTTCGAGCAGGTCAAGAGGCTGCGCGAGCTGATGAGCCGCCATCCCGGGTTGTGCAAGGTGGTGCTGGCGGGTCTGCACAACGTGCAGCGCTTCCAGGGGATCGCCAATCAGCCGCTGGCGCACTTCGGCAGTGCGCTCCTCGTGGGTCCCCTGGATGCGCGCGACGCCAACGAGTTGGTGCGGCGGCCCCTGGAGGCGCTCGGGTACCGGTTACCGCCCGAGGAGAAGAACGGCAGCATCCTGCGCATCCTCAGCTACACCAACTATCACCCGGGTCTCATCCAACTCTTCTGCCGTGACCTGGTGGACATGTTGCAGCGCCGGGCGGATCCGCAAATGCAGCCGCCCTATTTCCTGCGTGAGGCGGACGTGGAGGACGTCTACCGCAAGCAGGAGACGCGGCAGCTCATCCGCGAGCGCTTCGAGTGGACGCTCGCGCTGGACGCTCGCTATCAAGCCATCGTCTGGAGCCTCATCGTCTTCCAGGAGGACGGCCGAGACGGCTTCAGCCAGAGCTTCTCGACGAGCGCCATCCTCTCCCTGGTCCAGGGGTTCTGGCCCCAGGGCTTCGAGGAGGTGGAGTCGGACCAGATGCAGGGCTTGCTCGAGGAGATGGTGGGGCTGGGTGTGTTGGTACGCAACGCGCAGGATGAGTACCGCCTGCGCAGCCCCAACGTCGTCCGGTTGCTGGGCAGCATCCGCGACATCTGGGTGCGTCTGGGGGAGTTGGCGAACAAGCCGGCACCGGTTGCTTTCGATGCGGACCACCATCATGTGAGGTTGGGCGGAGACCCGCCGCGCTTCAGCCCGCTGACGTACGCGCAGGAGCGGTTGTTGACCGAGCAGCGATCGAGCGTCGCGCTGCTGTTGGGGAGCCGGGCCACGCAGTTGGAAGACTTGGTGGAGACGCTCCGTCGTACCCTGGTGAGCTCCGAGCGGCCCGAGCAGGGCGCCTTTCTGCGGGTACCCGAGCACCTCCACACGCCGCGGGAGTTGCAGGAGTGGTTGAAGGACTCCTTCCGGGATCGGGATGAGGAGCGGGTCCTCTTCCTGCGGGAGCTGTCCGTCGCCGAGGCAGGGGAGGGCAGGTGGGTGGATGCGGCACAGGACTTCTGCGAAGGACAGCGGAGCAAGAAGCGATGGGCGCGGGTGGTCTTCGTCTTGCGCCCCGCTGCGGCCTGGGCCTGGATGACCCGGGCCGTGCCTGGCGTGTCGAAGCGTGAACAGGTGCTCACCATGCCGCTGAAGCGCTGGACGCGGCCGGCCCTGATTCGCCTTTTCGAGGAGGTGGACATCCGTACGGCGGACGAGGAGTTCCGCAAGCGGGTCCTGGAGGTGACGACAGGGGGCTGGCCCTACCTGCTCAACCGCTTCGTGGCGGAGTGTCGCCGGCGGTCGAGCGAGCGACGCGTGGCCGAGGACATGGAGCGCGAGCTGCGGGCGGGCAGCCCGCAGGCCGCCACCTTCTGGGAGGCGCTTGAGTTGAAGGAACTCCCGCGCATCGTGGATATCCTACGGCTCATCCACGAGATGGGCGGGGTTTCTCCTTCGACGTCCTTCGATGGAGTGCTTGAGGGAGACGTGAGCGGGCTGATGGGGCGGAGTGACGCGCTGCTCCAACTCCTCGTCCGGCTGGGTTGTCTGGAGGTGAGGGGAGACGCGCTGTGCGTGGAGCGGAGGGTGGCGGAGGCGTTGCCGGGATGAGCGCCGCTGCCCTGAGCGAGGCGCTGCAGCAGGTGCCCTCCTTCCGTGACTTCATGGAGGGGGTGGCCAGCGACATCGTGGGGGGGCGTCATGTGCTGCTCCTCACCGGTGGGCAGGTCGGGGCGCCTCAACTCCGCGCGGGGTTGGAGGGGGCACTGGCGCGAAGCCAGGGCCCTCTGTTGCGCTCCGTGGCGTTGGCCGAACAGTTCGAGAACGAGGCGCCGTCCGTCTTCCTGAGTCGGGTGACGGGACTGCCGGAGGAGCAGCTGCGCCCGGCGAGCAGGCCGATGGAAACGGGCGGTTTCCAGACGGTCTATGACGTGCTGTGGCTGGAGGGGGTGGAGGGGCTGTCTCCCGCGCGTGCCAAGGCTTGGCTGGAGTTCTTCCGGCTCTCGACGCGCTACGCCGCCGCGTCGTCCCATGCATTCGTGATGCCGCTGCGCAGGATGATGGTCCCCCTGCAGGACATCACGTCGGATACCCGGCTGGCCCTCCACTGGTGGTGGGGCCGGTTGTCCGGGTTGGAACTCCGACTGATGTGCCGCCTCGTCACTCGCGAGTCCCTGCTCTCTCCCGAGTCCGTGTGGCGTGAAGCCGTCCTGCCCCATGTAGTCGACGGCAACGTGGGGCTCGCCGCGAAGTTGTGGGACGTCGTGCTGGAGCCGGAGGCTACCTTGCTTGATGCGCTGCGTCGTAAAGCGCGAGAGCAGGGGTTGGAGCCTTCGGCGCTTCGCGAGGTGTTGCGGCGCCTGGGTCGTCCGAAGGCCGAGCGCTCCGCGGGAGATTTGCCGCCGGCGGCTTGGCGGCCGTTGTGGGAGATGGGGGCCGCCTGGCACAACGTGGAACATGGGCCGGAACTCACCGTGTTGGCCCTGGCGGCGCTTGAGGATCTGCCCGCGGTGCGCAACCGCTTGTGGCGAGGCCAGTCGGCGCTGCTGATGCCGAGGCTCAATCGGGTACGCATGGAGGTATGCCGGGCGCTCACCGAGAAGCACGGACGCTCCTGGCCCACGCGGTTCGGTGCCGCCTTCATGGATGAGGAGCAGCGGCGCCGGGTGGAGGAGGATCCGCTGTCCACGGAGCACGGCCCGCTGGAGAACATCCTGTACCGCCGCCCAGATGTTGGAGGCCAGCGCTTCCTTCCCCTCGTCCAGCTCAGCCGTCAGATGCGCAACCTGCTGGCGCACGACGAGATTGTCTCCTTCGGCGACTTCAGGTCTCTGTGGGAGATGCAGGACGGACTGGCGCTGGGCTGAGCGCGCGGTCCTTCCTCCGTTACGTCCCTTGTTGGCCCACGACGCTGCTCCCCGAGGGGGCGGCTCGTGTGCGTTGTCGTCTCCACCCCTGTGCGGAGTTGCACTGCACACGCACCACAGCGTGCTGGTGCTCATTGCATTGAAACTTCCCTGCTCGGCGCACACTTTGGTCTCCGCAGTTCGAAGAGGAGGTCGTGATGCACGACAACGGTGAAGTGCGGTCTCTGGAGAAGCTCAGCTCCCGGATAGGCCGGGAGCTGGTGGCACGAGGGTGGAGTCAAACCAAACTGGCGAGGAAGAGCGGCATGGATCGAAGCGCGTTGAACAGGAGCCTGAAGGGCCACCGGGATGTGAAGCCGCATGAGGTGGAGTGGAGCGCGAAGGCGCTGGGGCTCTCGCGTGAGGAGCTGATGATGGGGGTGGAGTTCGCCCCGGAGACCCGGAGGGTCCTGGAGACCAACGCCGACTACGAGCGGCGGATCCACTACCTGGAAATGGAGGTCGCGATGCTGCGCGCGCAGCTGCTGCACCGCGTGATGACACCCCAAGGGTTAGGGGTGTGCCGGAGCAGACGGACACGACCCTACCCAACCCCAGCCACGGACAGCCAACCGGGAAGTTCCGGTGCCCCCCAGGTTCCCGCGTCGAAGGACTTCTGAAGCCCGATTGAAACGAGGAGAGACGAACATGAGCTACGCCCAGACGTTGGAAGCGGTGCCCCTCCAGGTGCCTTCACCCAGACACAAGCTGCCCTTCCTGCGGGACGACAGGTTGCGGAATATTGCGGAGAGAGACCTGTCCTCACTGCTTCGCTTCAAGAATGAGGAGGAGGTGAAGGTCGTGCTGATCATGGCGGGCAGCGTCATCGAGGCGGTTCTGCTGGATTGCTTCCAACGCTTCGTGAACACCCAGTTGGAGGCGGTCGCGAAGCAGGTGCAGGCGCGGCGCGTCACGGATGGTAGGTTCAGCAGGTTCTCGCCGGAGCGGAGGGAGAGTTGGTCGTTCTTCCACTCCATCGCCGTCGCAGGTCCAGATGGGCTCCACATCCTGAGAGGACGCACGGAGCGGGTGGCCGATACGTTGCGCAACTTCCGCAACCTGGTGCACCCAGCCCGGGAGCTTCTGGAATCCGATGACAGCCCCCTCCGCACCACCGATGCCGACGCGGCGGTCGCGCTCGTGGGGATGGTGCTGGATGATGTGCAGGAGTGGGTCATGACCCGGTAGCTGTCGGTGAGGTGAGATGAGGCGCAGGGCGCACGGGACTCGAGTGGGTTCCGTGCGCCCGGTTGTGCTTCTGGGCGCGGGTACTCCCATCCCGCCGACCCACGCGCCTCAGCGCGTCAGGACGTGGAGGCCGCCAGCGCGGGCACGTCCACCGACGGAGAGAGGCTGATGATGACCGACTTGGACGTCGGCGTGCGGCTCTTCTCCGCGAAGCTGTCGAGCGGTACCAGCACGTTGGCCTCGGGGAAGTAGGTGGCCGCGCACCGGCGCGGGATGTCGTACGGCACCACCACGAACTTCCTCGCCACGCGTTGCACGCCCTCGAAGTGGCTGGTGAGGTCCACCACCTGTCGCGCTTCCACACCGAGCGCCTTCATGTCCTCGGCGTTCAGCATCACCACGCGCCGCCCGTTGCGGATGCCCCGGTAGCGGTCGTCGAGCCCGTACACCGTGGTGTTGTACTGGTCGTGCGTGCGGATGGTCATCATCAGGAGCTGCCCCGGCTCGAGCTTCAGCCGTGACATCTCGTGCACCGTGAAGTGCCCCTTGCCGCTCTGCGTGGTGAAGCGGCCCTCGCGCGGTCCATTGGGCAGGGCGAAGCCGCCCGGCTCGCGCACCCGCCGGTTGAAGTCCTCGAAGCCCGGAACCACCCGGGAGATGAGGTCGCGGACGCGGTCGTAGTCCTCCACCAGCCACTCCCACCGCGCCGAGCCGCGCGACCCGAGCACCGCCCGCGCCAGCTTCGCCACGAGCATGGGCTCGCTGAGCAGGTGCTCCGACGCGGGAGGCAGCGTCCCTCGCGAGGCGTGCACCACGCCCATCGAGTTCTCCACCGTGACGAACTGCGGTCCACCGGCCTGCACGTCGCTCTCGGTGCGCCCAAGGCACGGCAGGATGAGCGCCCGCTTCCCGGTGACGAGGTGCGCCCGGTTCAGCTTGGTGGACACGTGCACCGTCAGCCGCGTGCGGCGCAGGGCCTCGGCGGTGCGCTCGGTGTCGGGCGTCGCGGACAGGAAGTTGCCACCCAGGGCGAAGAAGACCTTCACCCGGCCCTCGTGCATCGCCTGGAGGGTGGCGACCGTGTCCATCCCGTGGTGGCGCGGCGGCTCGAAGGCGAGCTCGCGGGACAGCGCGTCCAGGAACGCCGGCCGGGGCCGCTCCCAGATGCCCATCGTGCGGTCCCCCTGCACGTTGCTGTGGCCTCGCACCGGGCACACGCCGGCGCCCGGCTTGCCGATGCTCCCGCGCAGCAGCGTCAGGTTGACGATCTCCTGGATGTTGCCCACCGCGTTGCGGTGCTGCGTCAGGCCCATCGCCCAGCACCAGATGATGCGGTCGGTGCCCGCCAGCCACTCCGCGGCGGTCTCGAGCTGCTCGCGAGCCACGCCGCTCTGCTCGACCACGTCCTCCCAGGACACGGTGTCCAGGTGCGCCGCGTAGGCCTCGAAGCCGAGCGTCCTGTCCTCCACGAAGTCCCGCGCCACCACCGTGCCCGGCTGCTTCGCCTCTCGCGCCAGCAGCGCCTTGCCCAGTCCCTGCAGCAGGGCCACGTCGCCGTTGATGCGCACCTGGAGGAACAGGTCCGCCAGCGGCGTGCCCGAGCCGAGGATGCCGCGCACCGCCTGCGGGTGCTTGAAGCGCTGCAGGCCCGGCTCCGGAAGCGGGTTGATGCTGACGATGCGGCAGCCCTGGCGCTTGGCGGCCTCGAGCGCCGTGAGCATGCGCGGGTGGTTGGTGCCCGGGTTCTGCCCGATGACGATGATGACCCGGGCCTTCTCGAAGTCCTCCAGCGTCACCGTGCCCTTGCCGATGCCGATGGTTTCCAGCAGGGCGGTGCCGCTCGACTCGTGGCACATGTTGGAGCAGTCCGGCAGGTTGTTGGTGCCGAACTGGCGCACGAAGAGCTGGTAGAGGAAGGCCGCCTCGTTGCTGGTGCGCCCCGAGGTGTAGAAGCACGCCTCGTCCGGCGAGCCGAGCGCGTTGAGCTCCCCGGCGATGAGCGTGAAGGCCTCGTCCCAGGAGATGGGCGCGTAGTGCGAGGCGCCCTCGCGCAGCACCATGGGGTGGGTGAGCCGGCCCTGCTTGCCGAGCCAGTGGTCCGTCTGCGCGGCCATGTCCACGAGGCTCCACTGGCGGAAGAAGTCCGGCGTCACCCGCGCCGTGGTGGCCTCCTCGGCGACGGCCTTCGCGCCGTTCTCGCAGAACTCGAAGGGGGTGCGGTGTTTCGGGTCCGGCCACGCGCAGCCCGGGCAGTCGAAGCCGTGCGTCTGGTTCACCTTCAGCAGCGTCTGGGTGCCGCGCACCGGCCCCATCTCGCCCCAGGCGTGCTTCATGGCGGACACCACCGCCGGTACGCCTCCCGCGGACACGGCGGGGGCGCCGACGCGCAGGGGCTCGGGAGTGGTGGGGGGCTGGGCGCTCGGGAGCGTCTCCGGCCGGGCGGGAGTGTCCGGATGGGACTCCGCCGCCTGCTGCTGCCGCATCGCTTCCGCCATGGTGTCCTCCTGCTGACCCGGGCACGGAGGGGGCCGCGGCCGACGGGGCGCTGGAGTCTACCTCTCCCGGTTCCCTGGTGGGGGCTCGGGGTGCTCATGCATGCTCGCCAGGACATGAGGAGAGCACTCTCGTTGTGGCGACTGGTGGTGGCGCTGAGCTTCGTCCTGCCCGCGTGCGCGACGGCCCCGGAGGCGGTGCCTGTCGGCGCGCGCCCCCGGCCGGAGCCGAAGGTGGTGGAGGTGCGGGAGCTGTCCGGAGACAGGCTGC
>NZ_DBNGVP010000047.1:0-72305 GCF_057119385.1 Archangium sp.
GCCCGAGTACAACCGCCTCTACGCCCACCCCTTCACCTGGTCCTGGACTCGCGCCAAGATGCACTCGTGGGTGGACCGGCACCTGTCCTGACTATGTTGAAAAACTTGTCGGACAGTCCACTAGGGCCGGTACTCGTGAATCCACACGCGCTCGAGGCCCCAGGTGAAGAGGACCCGGTGGCTCGACAGGCGCACGAAGTCCTCCGCCTCGATGGGGTGCAGCACCGTGAGCACGCGCGTGCCGGGCGCACAGGTGCGCAAGCGCGCCACCAGCCGGGCCTTCGTCTCCGGGGTGAGCGCCAGCCAGTTGGTGAAGACGTGGGTGGCCTCCGACACGTCCGCCTGGGCCGCGTCCCCCTGCTCCAGCGTGATGCCGGCGGGCGCCAGCCAGTGCGCCATGCGCGTCACATGCTCGGCCAGCAACTCCACGCCCCTCGCCTCCGCCCCGAGCCACCGCGCCGCGAGCAGCACCCTCCCCCTCCCCGCCCCCAGGTCCACCAGTCGGCTGCCCGGGCCCACGCCCGCGCGCCGGAACACCCAGAGGGCCGACATGAGGGGCGTCTCCCCGTAGATGAGCTCGCGCATGCGCTGGCCCGTGGCCCGCAGCGCGAGCACCACCTCGAAGGAACGCCGGGCCCGGTAGGGCGAGCGCAACCGCTCGGAAAGCCACAGGCCCACATAGGGCCGCACCAGCGCGGGACGCCCCACCAGCAACACCGCGTCCGTCAGCCGGGTGATGAGCCCGAGCACCATCGCCCACAGCTGCACGGCGAGGCGCTGGAAGAACGGAAGCTCGAACGCCGCCAGGTCCTCCTCATCCTCCTTCTGGCTGGGGCGTGCGGGGGCCACGCATGCCATTCAACCCCATCCCCGCCAGCGGTGGAACCGCTGGCCTCCGCGCTCGATCGGATGGAGCACAACGCCGAGGCCCGCGCCCACAAGACCCGCGAGCCCCTGGGTGCCGGGGAGCGGTGGCTCCGGCCGGGGTACTGCTTCCTGGGTTGCCTGGCGTGGAGGAGATCCGGCCAGCCCTTCCATCGCATGCCCATCCCGTTCGGCCTTCCCATTGCCAGACACCCGCGGAGTCTCCAATCGTAGGGAGTGGCGGGGAGGCCATCATGAAGACAGACACCCTTCTCATCCTGGGGGGCTATGGCAACACGGGCCAGTCCATCGCGCGGCTGCTGCTGAAGGAGACGGATTGCCATGTGGTGCTCGCCGGCCGCGACCTGGCCAGGGCCGAGGCCATGGCCCGGGCGCTTGCTTCCAAGCATGGAAGCGAGCGCGTCTCCGCCGTGAGAGCCGATGCGGCGGATCCCTCCAGCCTGCGTCAGGCCATGGAGGGCTGCCGTCTGGCCGTCGTGGCCTCCAGCACGCCGGCATACGCCGGGCAGGTGGCCCGGGCCGCGCTCGACACGGGGACGGACTACCTGGACGTGCAGGTCTCGACGGCCAAGCTCGGCGCCTTGAGCGCCCTGGAGGAAGACATCCGCCGGGCGGGCCGCTGCTTCATCACCGATGGCGGCTTCCATCCCGGCCTGCCCGCCGTCCTCGTGCGCTACGCCGGCTCGCGCTTCGAGCACCTCACGCGGGCGGAGGTGGGCAGCGTCATCCGGGTCGAATGGGCCCGGCTGGATATCGGCGCGACCGCCATCGAGGAGCTCGTGGGGCTGGCGGGTTCCCAGATACTGGAGTTCCAGAAGGGCACCTGGCGGCCGGCACGCTGGACGGCCATGTGGACGCCGCGCACCATGGACTTCGGCCCGGTATTCGGCCGCCAGTACTGCGTGCCCATGTTCCTGGAGGAGATGCGCTCGCTGCCCGAGCTGTACCCGGGCCTGCGGCGGGTCGGTTTCTACGTCGGCGGCTTGAACTGGTTCGTGGACTGGGTGGTCTTCCCGCTGGCATGGCTGGCGATGCGCGTGTGGCCGCGGCGTGCGCTCCGCCCCATGGCCAGGCTGATGCATTGGGGGCTGTGCCGCTTCTCCAGGCCCCCCTATGGCACGCTGCTCAAGTTGGAGGCGGACGGCCTCGTACGGGGCACGGCGCGGCACCTCGAGCTCACGCTCTCCCATGCCGATGCCTACGAGCTCACGGCCATTCCCGTGGTGGCGTGCCTGCTGCAATACCTGGACGGCACCGCCCGCCGGCCGGGGCTCTGGCTGCAAGCGCACGTGGCCGAGCCGGAGCGGATGCTCCGGGACATGGAACGGATGGGAGTGGCCATCTCGTTGGTGGAGCCGGTCCCCGGCCGCGAGCGGACCGCCGAGGAGCACTGGGCGCAGACGCCCGCGCATTCCGTCACCCCCTCGGGCCCGGCCTGAGAGGCCTCGGACCGGGCCGCTGGGGGACTGACTAGAGCTTGCCCCCGGCAGAAAGCCCGCGTCACACACGAAGGGCCTCCGCGCCCAGGCACGCAAGGGCAGGCCCGTCTTCCGGTTGTCCCAGCTCCCCCAGCAGGCGGCCCAGACTCATCACCGCGCGCAACTCGAAGAGGCCCGCCCCCTGCTTCGCGGCGACGACGATGGCGCGCATGAGGGAAATCCTCGCCTGACGGTGCTTCCCCTGCGCTCGCAGCAGCTCTCCCCGCAGGCGGAGCAGCTCCGCCTCGAAGAAGCGCTCGCCCATGGACCGCAGCTCCCTCAGGCCCTCGCCCCGTAGCCGGGCCCGCAGTGTCTCCAGGCGCCGGGACGGAGACTCCTCCGGGCTGAAGTGAGCCACCTCCTGGAGCAGCTCGACCATGGGGTGGAGGACGCGGATGCTGGCGCGGAACCAGCACTGCACCCGCAGCAGGCGGACCGGCTCCCGGGACACCCGCTCGCACAGCTCCTGGATGAGGCGGGACTTGCCGATGCCCGCCTCGCCGCTCAGCAGGAAGAAGGCCCCCTGCCCGCGCCGGGCCCGCGCCCAGTAGTCCAGCAACCGCCCCAGCGCCCGCTCCCGTCCCACCAGCGGCGAGAGACGCCCGGCCACGCGCGTCCGCTCGAAGCGCGAGCCCACCTTCCTCTCGCGGCCCACGCGGTGGACGTGCATGTGGACGCTCCCCGACAACCCCTCGAAGGTACGGGACCCGAGCGGCTCGGTCTCGAAGGCGGTGCGCACCCGCTTGTAGACCGTGTCGCCGATGACCACTTCACCGGCCCGGGCCTGTCTGGCGAGACACACGGCCACCTTCGGGGCGTCGCCCTGAACCACCGGCCCACCTGCCCGCGATTCCGGCGAACGCAGGCCCACCGCCATCTGGCCGGTGTGGATGCCCGCCCTCACGGACAGCCCGGAGAGGGACAGCTGCGGCAGCTTGCGCGGGAGGGTGTCGCGCAACGTCCGGGTGAGCTGGAGCCCCACGCGCACCGCACGCTCCGAGTCGTCCTCTCGGGCCCGAGGACAGCCGAACCACGCCAGCACCGAGCCGCCCATGGACAGGGCCATGGTGCCTCCGTGCTGCTCGATGGTTTCCGCGCAGGTCTCCTGGAAGGCCGCTTCCAGCTCACCCAGCGCCTCCACCTCTCGAGGCACCTCCGGCCGGCGCGCGCGCACCGGAGGAACGGGCTCCGGGGAGGGCACCCAGGCCCGCAGCTCGGCCACGGTGGTGCCCGGGAAGGGCAGCCTGCCGGTGAGCAGCTCGTGGAGCACCACCCCGGCCGCCCACACATCGGTGCGCGCATCCTGGGGCTCGCCCCGCCACTGCTCCGGTGCCATGTAGGCGGGCGTTCCAGAGATGTCCAACCCTGGCCCGCGCTCGAGGCTGGCCGGCGCGAGGTGCGACAGCCCGAAGTCCAGCAGCTTCACCACCCCCTGCCGGGTGAGGAAGACATTCCGGGGCTTGAGGTCACGGTGGATGAGGTGGCGCTCATGCGCGTGCGCCAGGCCCGCGGTGATGCCGTCCAGGAGCTCCAGCGCGCGCCCGACGTCCACGGGCCCCCGCCTCAGCAGCGTGGCGAGTGATTCGCCCTCCAGGCACTCCATCACCAGGAAGGGGCGGCGTGGCTCCCCGGGGCCTCTGGCCCATTCGGTGACATCGAAGATCCGGATGATGTTCTCGTGGTCCAGCCGGGCGACCGCGCGAGCCTCCCGCAGCACCTCCTGCTCGACCCCCGCCCCGGCCAGGAGGAACTTGAGCGCCACCTCCCGGTGTAGCAGCTCGTCCCGGGCGCGGAACACCTGGCCCATCCCCCCTCCCCCCATCCACGTGAGGATGACGTACCGGCGGCCATCCAGGCCTCCCAGCCTGTCCCCGGGAACCGGCATCAGCGGTGGCGGCGGCGCGGGCGCGAGCAGCTCCACGAGGAATGAGTCCGTGCACCCGGCTTCCTCGAGAAGGGACCCATCTCCGCTCGTGGGAGGGCTTCCATGCCCGTCCGGCCAGGAGCCATCCTTGCTCATCGCCGTGCCTCCTCTCCTTTCTGCAGCATGACCCCCCCTGTGGGAGGTGGAAGGAGTTGCACGGAGTTGTGATGGGGAGGCCCGCCCAGGGAGGAAGCTCGAACGCCGCCAGGCCCTCCGCATGCCATTCAACCCCATCCCCCCAGCGGCGGAACTGTGAGCAGTTCGATGACTCGAGCCCACCGCCTGGATGGGAGGGGGCGCGTCTGGCATCCTCGGGGGATGAATCCATCGGCTCGTCGGTATCGACTCACGCTCGTGTCGCTGGTCCTCGCGGGGACGGTGGGCTGCGATCAGGCCACCAAGCAACTGGCCATCTCGCAGCTCCGAGACGAATCCACCCGGAGCTTCCTGGGCGGGCTCCTGCGGCTCACCTTCGCCGAGAATCCCGGCGCCTTCCTGAGCCTCGGCGGCAATCTTTCTCACTCCCTGCGATTCTGGCTGTTCATCGCGACGGTGGGCGTGCTCCTCCTCGGTACGCTGGTCTACCTCGTGATGAGCCGCCGGCTCGGACCGCTCCAGTCCGCGGCGCTCGCCCTGATCGTCGGAGGTGGACTGAGCAACTGGTTCGACCGTCTGGTGAACGACGGACGCGTCGTGGACTTCATGAACCTCGGCATCGGCTCCCTGCGCACGGGCATCTTCAACGTGGCGGACGTGGCCCTCATGCTCGGCGCTGGACTGCTGATCCTGGCCGGGCGGCGAGCCAACCTCCCTGGCGAACGCCAGGGGGATTTGGGCCGGGGATGACACGAAGCGCGAGGCCCTCGGCCGGGATTCGAACCCGGGTACTTCCGATACCCTCACCCCGTCCCTCTCCCGGGGGGAGAGGGGACATTGGGCGAAGTGATGCGCCCCCGTTCAATTCGTGGCTTCGGGGAGACGCACCTCTCCGGTGGCCACGGGCCTCGGGCTGAGCAGCTTCATGATGAAGACGTAGAAGACCGGCACGAAGATCACCGCGAGCACCGTGGCGGACAGCATTCCCCCGAGCACTCCCGTGCCAATGGCTCGCTGGCTGGCGGCGCCGGGCCCGGTCGCGATGGCGAGCGGAACCACGCCCAGCGTGAAGGCCAGCGACGTCATGAGGATGGGACGGAAGCGCAGCTGCGCGGCCTCGATCGCCGCGTCCAGCAGCGGCCTGCCCTGCTCCCGCAGCTCCTTGGCGAACTCGATGATCAGGATGGCGTTCTTCGCCGACAGGCCGATGATCGTGATGAGTCCCACCTTGAAATACACATCGTTGTCCATGCCCCGGAGCATGACGGCCAGCACCGACCCGAGCACTCCCAGGGGAACGACGAGCAACACGGCCAGGGGAATGGACCAGCTCTCGTAGAGGGCGGCCAGGCACAGGAACACGAACAACATGGACAGGGCGATCAGGAACGGCGCCTGCGAGCCCGACTGGATCTCCTGCAGGGATTGCCCCGTCCAGTCGTAACCGAACCCGCGCGGGAGCTGGCTCGCCAGGCGCTCCATCTCCTGGAGGGCTTCACCGCTCGAACGGCCGGGCGCCGCGTTGCCGCCGATGCGGGCCGAGGGGTAGCCGTTGTAGCCGATGACCTGCGAGGGCCCCATCCGCCAGTCCACCGTGGCGAAGGCGGAGAGTGGCACCAGGCTCCCCTCGCGGTTGCGCACGTCGAGCGCGAGGAGATCCTCCGTCTGCATGCGCCGGCTCCCCTCCGCCTGGATGATCACCCGCTGCATCCGGCCCGCGTTGGGAAAGTCATTGGAGTAGGCCGAGCCCAGGTTGGTGGACAGGGTCTCGTTGATCTCCGCGAACGTGATTCCGAGCGCACTGGCCTTCTCGCGATCGATGCGCAGCTCCACCTGCGGCGAGCTCTCCAGCCCCTCGAACGCCACGCCGGAGAGGATGGGGCTCTGGGCGGCGGCCGCCACCAGTTGATTCCTCGCGGCGGTGAGCGCCTCATGCCCCAGACCCGCCCGGTCTTCCAGCCGGAAGGCGAAGCCCCCCGTGGTTCCCAGTCCCTCGATGGGGGGAGGCGCGAACGCGAAGATGAAGGCATCCCGCACCGCCGAGAGCGCCCCGTTCACCCGCGCGGCGATGGCACCGGCGCTGTCCTTCGCTCCTCGCTCCGACCAGGGCTTCAGCGTCGCGAAGCTCAAGGCCGCGTTCTGTCCCTGGCCGTAGAAGCTGAATCCCAGGATGGCCACGACCCGCTCCACGCCCGGCTCCGCCAGCAGCGTCTTCTCCATCTGGACCACCGCGTCCAGCGTCCGGTTGACCGTGGCCTCCGCGGGCCCCTGCACCCCGAGGATGATGAAGCCCTTGTCCTCGCTCGGAATGAAGGACGAGGGGAGCTGGACGAACAGCCAGCCGAGGGCCGCGAACACCGCGGCGTAGACGACCATGAACCGGCCGGCGCGATGCAGGGTGCGGCCCACGAACCCACGGTAGGCCTGGGACGTGCGCTCGAAGCCGCGGTTGAACCAGCCGAAGAACCCCGTGCTCGCGTGCACGTGCCCCCGGGTGACGGGCTTCAGGAAGCTCGCGCAGAGCGCCGGCGTCAGCGACAGGGCGAGCAGCGCCGAGAACAGGATGGACACCACCATGGTCAGCGAGAACTGCTTGTAGATGACGCCGACGGAGCCGGGGAAGAAGCCCATGGGCACGAAGACGGCGCTGAGCACCAGCGTGATGCCGATGACGGCGCCGGTGATCTGCTTCATGGCCTTCTGCGTGGCCTCGCGCGGAGACAGGCCCTCCTCGCTCATGATGCGCTCCACGTTCTCGATCACCACGATGGCGTCATCCACGAGGATGCCGATCGCGAGCACCATGGCGAACATGGTGAGCACGTTGATGGAGAAGCCCATGGCGAACAGCACCGCGCAGGTGCCGAGCAGGGCGATGGGAACGACGAGCGTGGGAATGAGCGTGTAGCGGATGTTCTGGAGGAACAGGAACATCACCAGGAAGACCAGCAGCACCGCCTCGGCGAGCGTCTGGAGGACCTTCTGGATGGACACGCCCACGAACGGGGCCGTGTCATAGGGAATGTCGTAGGCGATGCCCGGTGGGAAGAACCGGGACAGCTCCTCCATCTTCGCGCGGATCGCCGTCGAGGTCTCGAGGGCATTGCCCGTGGGAGACAACTGGATGCCGATGGCCGCGCTCGGCTGGCCATTGAGCCGGGAGGAGAGGGTATAGCTCTGCCCGCCCAGCTCCACACGGGCCACGTCCCGCAGGCGCACGGAGGAGCCATCCGTGTTCGCGCGAAGCACGATGGCGCCGAACTCCTCCGGCGAGGTCAACTGGCCCCTCACCAGCACGGTCGCCGCGACCTTCTGGGTCGCCGGTCCGGGGGGAGCGCCGAGCGAGCCCGCCGCGACCTGGGCGTTCTGCGCGCGAATGGCGTTCATCACGTCCTGGGTGGTGAGGCCCACGCCCCGCAGCCGGAGGGGATCCACCCAGATGCGCATGGCGCGCTCGAAGGAGAAGGGCTGCGCCCGGCCCACGCCCGGGATGCGCCGCAACTCATTGACCACGTTGCGCGAGACGTAATCCCCCAGGCCGAGCTCGTCGATGGCGCCGTCCGTGGAGCGCAACGTCACCAGCATGAGGAAGCCACTGCCCGCTTCCTCGATCTGCAGGCCCTGCTGCGTCACGACGAGCGGCAACCGGGGCTCGACCCGTTTGACCCGGTTCTGGAGCTCCACGGCGGCCAGGGCGGGATCCGTCCCCGGCTCGAAGGTCGCGGTGATGGTGACCGCGCCCGTCGCCTCACTGGTCGACTCGAAGTAGAGCAACGACTTCGTGCCGTTGAGCTCCTCCTCGATGATGCGCGTGACGCTCTGGTAGAGGTCCTCGGGCGACGCACCCGGATAGTAGGTGGAGATGGTGAGCTGCGGCGGCGCCACGGTGGGGTACTGCGACACCGGCAGGTTGGGGATGGCGAGCACGCCCGCCATGATGATGAACAGCGCGATGACCCAGGCGAAGATGGGCCTGTCGATGAAGAAACGAGGCATGGCGGTGGGCCCTATCGAGGCTGGGTGGGGTGGAGGCCGGCGCCAGGCACGCTCCAGGCCACGGGCTTGACCGGCGAGCCCGCGCCGAACTTCTGGAAGCCCTCGACGATGACCTGATCTCCCGCCTTCAGGCCTTCCTGGACCACCGCCTGCTCCTGGTAGACGCGCGAGACGCGCACCGGACGCACCTCGGCGGTGCCGTTGCCCGCGACCACGAAGACCTGGGACTTGCCCGAGGTGTCGCGCTGGATGGCCTGCTGGGGCACCACGAGCGCCTCGCCCTGGGTGCCCTGCTCGACGCGTCCCCGCACGTACATGCCAGGAAGGAGCTCGCCCTCCGGATTGGGGAACTCACCGCGCAGCGTCACCTGGCCGCTGCCAGGGTCCACCGCCACGTCCGAGAAGAGCAGCCGCCCCGGCTTCTCATAGAGGGAGCCATCGTCGAGGACCAGCTGGACGTTCGCCTGCTCGGGCGTGCTGCCCTGGATGCGCCCGTCCTTGACGGCCTGGCGCAGGCGGCGCAGCTCCATCGCCGGCTGGGTGAAGTCCACGTAGACCGGATCCAACTGCTGGATGAGCGCGAGCGCCGTGGGATCTCCCGCGCTCACGAGCGCGCCTTCCGTCACCAGCGCCCGGCCGATCCGTCCCGCGATGGGCGCGCGGATCGTCGAGTACTCCAGGTGGAGCTCCGCGCGGCGCACCGCCGCCTTGGCCGCCGCCACATCGGCCTCGGCACGCCGGAGGGCCGCCTGGAGCGTCTCGTGCTGCTCCTGGGTGACGACACCGTTGGCCAGCAGCTTCTCGCCCCGCTCCGCCTGCTGGAGCGCCTCCGCGGCCGTCACCTCGGCCTTCGCCAACACGGCCTTCGCGCTGGCACGCTCGACCTCGTACATGGATGCGTCGAGCTTGAAGAGCACATCCCCCGCCTTCACGCTGCCTCCCTGCCGGAAGACGCGCTCGACGATGATGCCGGACACGCGCGGACGCACCTCGGCGCTCCGCGTCGGAGCGATTCGCCCCGGCAATTCATCGAGCACCGGAATGCTCGAGGGTTGCACCGTGACAGTGCCCACCTCCACGGCCGGAGGCGCGGCGGACGGAGGAGGCGCTTCGGATGGCTTGTCGCAGGCCGCGCCCCCCAGGAAAGACACGAGGGCGAGGGCGGAGAAGAGGGGCGTCCGGTTTCGAGCGGGGTGCATGAAGACGTTCCTGGACCGGCCACTCAGCGGCTCGCGGTCAGGCGGGAAGGTTCGGTATTTGGAAGGGGACCCCTTCGTACTACAGAGGTCACTTCGGAAGGAACCTCCACGCTTGGAACACAAAGGGCTCCCGGATTCGAACCCGGCTCAGGCCACGTCGAGCGCCTGCTTCAGGTCATCCACCAGGTCCTGCGCGTCCTCGATGCCCACCGACAGCCGGATGAGCCCGTCCGAGATGCCCAGCAGCTCGCGCGTCTCCTTGGGCACCGACGCGTGCGTCATGATCGCCGGGTGCTCGATGAGCGACTCCACGCCACCGAGCGACTCGGCGCACGCGAAGATCTTCACCGTCTTGAGGAACTTGCGCGCCGCCTCCAGCCCGCCCTTGATGTCGAAGGTCATCATCCCGCCGAAGCCCTTCATCTGCTTGCGCGCCAGCGCGTGCTGGGGATGGCTCTCCAGGCCCGGGTAGGTCACCTTCTGCACCTTCGGGTGCGTGGCCAGGAACTGCGCCACCTTCAGCGCGTTCTGCGCGTGGCGCTCCATGCGCACGCCCAGCGTCTTCACGCCGCGCAGCACCAGGAAGCAGTCCATCGGGCCCGGCACGCCGCCCACCGCGTTCTGCAGGAAGTACATCTTCTGCGCCAGCTCGTCGTTGCTGGTGCACACGAAGCCACCCACCACGTCGCTGTGGCCGTTGATGTACTTCGTCGTCGAGTGCGTCACCACGTCGAACCCCAGGTCCATCGGACGCTGGAAGTACGGCGTCATGAACGTGTTGTCGCACACCGACAGGATGTTCCGCTTCTTCGCCGTCTCCGCGATGCGCGCCAGATCGATCAGCTTGAGCATCGGGTTGGTGGGCGACTCCACCCACACCATCTTCGTCTTCGGGGTGATGGCCTTCTCGAAGTTGTCCGGGTTGGACAGGTCCACCCACGAGAAGCTCAGCCCGTGGCGGCGGAAGACCTTGTCGAAGATGCGGAAGGTGCCGCCGTACACGTCGTCGGACACCACCACGTGGTCCCCGGACTCCAGCATGTGCATCAACATGTCCGAGCCCGCCAGACCCGAGGCGAACGCGAGGCCATGCTTCGCCCCCTCGAGCGCCGCCAGACAGTCCTGGAGCGCGTTGCGGGTGGGGTTCTGGGTCCGGCTGTACTCGAAGCCCTTGTGCTCCCCGGGGCCCGCCTGGACGTAGGTGGAGGTCAGGTAGACCGGCGTCATGATGGCGCCCGTCGTGGGATCCGGCTCCTGGCCGGCATGAATCGCGAGGGTGTCGAAGCGCATGGCCGGGGGCCTATCACACTCCCCTTCCCCCCGGGAATGTCGGCCCGGGCCCGTCCGCCCGTCCGGAAGACTTGCTCCCCGGCGGGGACTCGGAGAAGAGAGGGCCGCGGTCGTACCGGAGAGGACAGGCAGTCATGACGCAGGGCAGCGGAACGGCGGTGGGGATGTTCGAGAACCGCCTGCGCAAGAACGTGAAGCACTTCCGCAAGTGGGCCAAGGCCCGCGGGCTCACCGCCTTCCGCGTGTACGACCGGGACGTCCCCGAGTACACCTACGCGGTGGACCTCTACGCGGACCATGTGCACCTGGTGGAGTACCCCCGCCGCCGGGCCCTCAAGAGCCTGGAGGAGCAGCGGGCCGAGGTGCTCGCCGCCGTGACGGCGGTGCTCGAGGTGCCCCCCGAGCGCGTCCACGTGAAGACGCACCTGCCCCAGCCCTGGGGCCGCTCGCAGTACGGCCGGGTCGGCGAGGGCACCGAGCGCCTCGTGGTGGAGGAGCAGGGGCTGAAGTTCTGGGTGAACCTCGGCGACTACCTCGACACCGGCCTCTTCATGGACCACCGGCTCACGCGCGCCCGCGTGCGCGACGAGGCCAAGGGGAAGAGCTTCCTCAACCTCTTCTGCTACACCGGCGCCTTCACCGTGTACGCCGCCGCGGGCGGAGCCTCGCGCACCCTGAGTGTGGATTTGTCCAACACCTACCTGGACTGGGCCGAGGAGAACCTCGCGCTCAACGGGCTGTCGGCTCCGCGCCACACCCTGCTGCGCGCCGATGCCATGGCCTGGGTGCAGGACCAGCGCCAGGACCCCGAGCAGACCTTCGATCTGGTGGTGTGTGATCCGCCCTCATTCTCCACCTCGAAGAAGATGCAGGGCTCGTTCAACGTGCAGCGCGACCACGTGCGCCTGCTGGAGGGCATCCGCGAGCTGCTCAACCCCGGCGGCGTCCTCTACTTCTCCACCAACTTCCTGGGCTTCGAGCTGAAGGACTCCGCCGTCCGCGGCTACGAGGGAGTGGAGGAGCTCACCCCCGGCTCCATCCCCGAGGACTTCCAGCGCCAGGAGATCCACCGCTGCTGGCGCATGGTGGCGCCTCCCCGGGTGGGATAGATCGGAGCCATGCTCGCCGCCCTCTCCGTGCTCGCCCTGCTGCTCTCAGCGACCCCTCCCGTCCAGGTGACCGCGCTCGCCGTGGACGTGGACTTCGTCTGCCGCTCCCCGAGCACCCAGAGCCTCATCCTCCCTCCCAAGGCCCAGGCCCAGCTCGAGGTCCCCAAGGACTGTCCCGATGCCCGCGCCGACTGGCGCATCTCCGTCGACTGCGCCGGCGAGAAGCGCTGCTCCGGCGACATCCGCACCCGGGAGGCCGTCATCGCTCGCATCGAGGGCTCGCGGAAGCTGCTCACCGTCACCCCCGTCTCCGAGCAGCACCCCCAGACCCTGGACTTCCTGGCCGTGCGCATCACCGGCCAGCACTCGCTCGCGCTGGAGGCTCCCCTCGAGCACCAACCCCCCGTGCAGCTGTTGCTCCAGCTTCCCGCGGTCACCGGCGTCTACTCCCTCTCGCCCTCCAAGCCGGAGCCGCTCCTGCTGGATTTCGAGCACCGCGGCAAGCGCCTGCGGCTGTACGCCAGCGCCACCCGCACGGATGCCACCCATGTCCGGCTCCAGCTGTGGAACGCTCGGAAGGAGCTGCTGCTGGATGCGAATCTCGAGATGGACAAGCCCCGCGAGCTCGAGTGCCAGCGGCTCGAGGACATCTGCGAGGGCGTCATGAAGTTCTGGGTCCGCGAGTACCAGCGCGTCCTCTGAGGGGAAATTCACTCCTCGGTGAACTCCGCGTCCGTTTCAGCTCCCGGTCTCCGGTCGATCCGGGGCTGTGAGACTCGAGGCTCGAAGGGATTTGCTCCCGGGAAGGATTCCGACTGGAAGGTCGTGACGCGCAGCGTGCCTTCCGCCATGCGGCGCTCGAGTCTCCGGCGTACCACCGCGGCCACGAGCCGGCGCGTCGGCGGGAACAGCAGGAAGAGCCCCACCACGTCGGTGAGCACCCCCGGCGACACCAGCAGCACCCCACCCACCAGCACCAGCACTCCGCCGACCAGGCCCTCCTCCGGCATGCGGCCCTGCGCGAGCGACTCCTGCCAGCGGCGGAGCACACGCAAGCCCTCCTTCTTGGCCAGCCAGGCCCCCACCACCCCCGTGAGCAGCACCCCGCCTACCGTGGGCCAGAAGCCCACCTCGCGGCCAATGGCCAGCAGCAGGTACAGCTCGATGAAGGGAACGACCGTGAACGCCAGGAGAAGGTACTTGAACACCTGCCCAGCCTAACGCCCGGAGGCCGCCAGCGCCTGGAGGAACGCATGGATGCGCGCGGCGTTGGCTCCCAGGTCGCCCCGCCCCACCCTCGACTTCGAGCGCATGTCCACCCGCGAGCCCCCTCCCTCCTCCGGCCGCACCCGCACCACGAAGTCGTCCCGGAAACGGAACAGCCGCGTCTCGGCGAAGCCCTCCAGCGTGCGTCCCTGGGCGTCCACGTGCGTCACCGTCCACCCCGGCTGCGCCCGCGCCAGCTCCACCGCTCGCGCGAACACCACGTCCGGCGGCTCGGCCTGCTTCAGCGACTTCAGGTCCGGGTAATACGCCCGCACCACGCCCTTGAAGTCCTCGGGGTACTCCAGGTTCCTCCCCGCGTTCTCCGGCAGCGTCCCCGCGTGCGTGAAGACGGGCACGTCCTGGAGGTCCGTGCTGATGTCGTTGATGGGCGGCTTGCCTCCCCCCGCGAAGGCCGGCGTCAGCACCGACACCAGCGCCAGCGTCCCGAGCGCCACCGCCGTCATCCCCGGTGCCACCCTCCCCCTCACCGCGGAGACGATCCCCGCCACGATGCCCACCAGGCCCACCGGCGCCGCGCTCGCGAACAGCAGCAGCGCCTTCATCCCAGGCACGAGCCCCACCAGGGCCAGCAACGGCCCGAGGACGAGCAGCAACACCGCCAACAACGAGATGCGGACGGACCAGGAGCGGAACATGCCGCAGCCATGCGTCAGCGCCGCCGCGAAATCCAGCCTTTTTCAGCCGCCGAGCTGCTCATTCATCCAGCTGACCACCAGGTACAGCAGCGTGAAGAAGGCCAACGCCCCGAGCACGAACTTCGTCGTCGGCTGGAAGCCCTCGTCCGTGGACGTGTCGATGGGCATGGCCGAGGCCAACCCCAGCATCTCCCCCGCGTAGCGCGCCGTCCGCTCGTACTGGTCCGCCACCAGGCCCTCGTCGTGGGCGCCGAGCTCGCGTCCCAGCTGCGGATCGAAGAGCCGGACCTCGGCCTCCCGCGCCAGCTCCGCCCCCTTGGAGACCACCTCGCGGATGAGCTCGGTCCGGTGCTCCAGCGGGATGCGCACCTCGGTGGCCACCCACTGGCCCCCCTCGCGCAGCGGGTGCACCTCCACCGAGCCGTGTTCTAGCAGCCAGGTCCGCCCACCGCTCGGCCGGGCCTTCGCCCCCCGGGCTTCCAGGAGGGCCTCCACCCGGGCGCTGTCGAAAGGCGTCCCCGGGACCATGGATTGAAGGAGCAGGTCGTATCTCACGCTGTTTGGAGTATACGCCGCACCAGCCATGCCCAA
This sequence comes from Archangium sp., assembly GCF_057119385.1. Lineage (NCBI taxonomy): Bacteria > Pseudomonadati > Myxococcota > Myxococcia > Myxococcales > Archangiaceae > Archangium > Archangium sp. The sequence goes on from NZ_DBNGVP010000047.1 coordinate 14,491, forward strand.
GCCAACCCCAGGACCCCGTCACGATCGCCGCCCCGGTGGCCCCCCCGGCCGCAACAAGCGTCCCCCGCAGCGCCCGGAGAAGCCCGCCCAGGACCGGACCACTCCGGACATCGGCCAGGACGGTCTCCCCCAGGTCTCGCTCGTCCGCCGGGGGGTCGAGCGCTGGCAGGCCGGCCACCCGTGGATCTACCGCGCCGACCTCAACGGCGACCCCGCCCTCCAGGGCGGTGAGGTGGTGCGCGTCGTCGACGCCCGCGGCTGGTTCCTCGGCAAGGCCTTCTATTCGAAGCACTCCAAGATTTCGCTGCGCTGGCTCTCCTACGAGGACGTGCCGGTGGACACCGACTTCTTCCGCCAGCGCCTGGCCCAGGCTGACGCGATGCGCCGTCGCGCCCTGCCCGGGGAGAACACCTACCGCGTGATACACGGTGAGGCCGACTTGATCCCCGGCCTCGTGGTGGACCGCTACGGCGACTATCTGAGCGTGCAGTTCCTCATCGCCGGCACCGAGCAGCGCAAGCAGCTCCTCACCGACCTGCTCGTGGAGCTGTTCAAGCCGCGCGCCATCGTCAACCGCTCGGACGTGGGCGTGCGCGCGCTGGAGGGCCTGCCCCAGGAGAAGGGCGTGCTGTACGGCACCCAGCCCGGGCCCGTGCCCTATGACGAGGGCCTGGTGCGCGTGCGCGCGGACCTGCTCGAGGGCCAGAAGACGGGCTCGTTCCTGGACCAGCGCGAGAACCACGTCATGGCCTCGCAGTACGCCTTCGGCGAGGCGCTCGACTGCTTCTCGTACGTGGGGGGCTTCGCGCTCCAGCTCGCCACCCGGGCCGAGAAGGTCACCGCCGTGGAGATCTCCGAGCAGGCCGCCGCCCAGCTGCGCGAGAACGCCGCCGCCAACAAGCTGCCCAACGTGGACGTGGTGGTGGCCAACGCCTTCGACTTCCTCCGCGACGCCGTGGACGAGGGCCGGCGCTTCGACACCATCGTCCTGGACCCGCCCTCCTTCGCGAAGAACAAGGACGCCATCGAGGGCGCCCTGCGCGGGTACAAGGAGATCAACCTGCGCGCCATGCAGCTGCTGCGGCCGGGCGGCTACCTCATCTCCGCCAGCTGCACGTACCACATCGACGAGCAGGGCTTCGAGGACATGCTCGCCTCGGCGGCGGCGGACGCGAAGCGGCGGGTGCAGATCATCGAGAAGCGCGGGGCGGGCAAGGACCACCCGGTGCTGCTCAGCCTGCGCGAGACGCGCTACCTGAAGTGCTTCGTCCTGCGCGTGTTGTGAGCCGGCCCCTCCCGGTGGGATGATCCCCGTCGCGAGGTCATGCGACACACCGACTGGGAAGACGACACGGACGAGGCCCCCACGGCCACGGGCTCGCGCGAGGAGGCGCGGGCCCTGCAGGAGCTGCGCGCCATCTACCGGCAAGCGGATGCGGCGTACGCGCCCTTCTCGTGCCCGGCGAGCGGCGAGTGCTGCCAGCTCTCCACGACGAAGCGGCAGCCCTGGCTGTGGTACCCCGAGTGGCTGATGCTGGCCCGCCACCATCCGCTGCCGCCCCCGAGGGAGGACGGCGGCTGTCCCTACCTGGACGCCGCGGGCAAGCGCTGCACCGTGTACGCGGAGCGCCCGTTCGGCTGCCGCACCTTCTTCTGCGAGCGCATCCGGGGCCCCGCCCGTCAGCCAGCGGACACGGTGACCGCCCTGCTGGTGCGGCTGGAGCGCGTCTCGCAGCGCCTGCTGCCATCGTTGACCGGACCCCGTCCCATTCTCGAGTGGCACGCGGAGGCCATCCGCGAGGAGGAATCATGAGCCCCATGCCGTGGCGCAGTGCCGAGTCCGGGGAGCGCATGGCGGAACCCACGCCGTGACCCGCTGGCTCGTCGCGCCGCAGGAGTTCAAGGGAACCCTCACGGCCGCCGAGGCCGCCACCGCCCTGGCCGAGGGATTGCGCCAGGGCGCGCCCGGCGTGGAGCTGGACGTGGCGCCGCTCGCGGACGGCGGGCCGGGCACGGTGGACGCGCTGCTCGCGGGCCTGGGTGGCGAACGGGTGACGAGCACCGTCCCGGGGCCGCTCGGCGCTCCCGTGCGAGCCACCTATGGGCTGCTGGACTCGGGGCGCACGGCGGTCATCGAGATGGCCGCGGCCTCCGGGCTGTCCCTGCTCGCGCCCGGTGAGCGAGACCCCCGGCGTGCCTCCACCGAAGGCACCGGCGAGCTGATGCGCGCGGCGCTGGAGCGGGGTTGTGAGCGGCTCATCCTCGGGCTCGGAGGCAGCGCCACCAATGATGGGGGCACGGGGGCACTCACGGCGCTCGGGTTCCGGTTCCTTGATGCACAGGGGGCGCCCCTGCCTCCGGGTGGGGCCGCGTTGAAGCGGCTCGCCCGGGTGGACACGAGCGGACGTCACCCGCGGCTCGCGGCGGTGGAGCTGCTGGTGGCCACGGATGTCACCGCGCCGCTGCTCGGGCCAGACGGAGCCTCGCACCTCTTCGGCCCGCAGAAGGGCGCGGACGAGGCCGCGGTCGCCGAGCTGGAGTCGGCCCTGGCCCGGCTCGCCGAGGTCGTCGCCCCCGGACTCGCTGGCACGCCGGGCGCGGGGGCGGCGGGAGGTTTCGGTTACGGGCTGCTGGCCCTGGCCGGAGGGAAGATCGTCTCCGGGTACGAGCTGGTGGCGCGGACGCTCCGGTTGTCCGAGCGGCTCGCCGCCGCGCAGGCCGTGCTCACGGGAGAGGGCCGCTTCGACCGGCAGACGGCGCTCGGAAAGGGTCCCGGCTCGCTGGCGAGGGAGGCACGGGCACTCGGCAAATACACTGTGATGTTCGCGGGAGCCGTCGCGCCCGGCACGGACGGTGGGCCCTTCGACGAGGTGGTCGAGGTGTCCGCGCTCGCCCCGCCCGGAGCCTCCCATGCCGAGGCCCTGCGCCACGCCGGTACGGGGTGGGCCGCCCGGCGGCGGTAGAACGAACCACGGCTCACGGCGTGTACTTCACCGTGCGCTCCACCCAGGACATGCCGCCGCGCCCGTCACGCGCCACCATCCAGAAGCGCACCTCCTGGGCCTGCGCGTTGCGCGCAGGCGTCCACTCCACCCGGTGCCGCGCCACGCCGCCACCGAAGTCCGCCCCGCCCGTCTGGTTGGGCGAGAAGCTCCCCAGCGTGGTGTGCCACGCCACCTCCCACGCCTCCTGGAGGTTCAACGGCTTCAGCTCGAAGGAGGGCACCACGTACGCCTCCTCCCGGCCGGTGAGATCCGGCACGTTCATCTCGAAGGGCCCCGGGCCGGACAGCTCGCGCGGCACGCCCGCAACCCACGGCTCGCCCTCCAGCAACAGGTCCGGCAGCTCCGGCTGCACGTTGGGCTGCATCTCCGGGAAGAAGCGGCAGCCGTACACCATCAGCTTCTGCGCGTAGACCTGCTCGCTCCCGCCGCGCACCCACAGCACCAGCGGCATCCGCACGCCGCCCAGGCCGTTGTAGAGGTCCTTCTCGAGCACCCGCTGCACCAGGAAGGTGCCGTCCCCCAGCCGAGACGTGCCCGGCCCCGGGAACAGGTCCACCACCAGCTCGCCGCCCTTCGTCACCCCGCGCGCCAGCTCCACGCGGTCCTCGCGGCAGGTGTCATCGTCCTGCGAGGCGCAGGCCCACAGGGTGTAGTCCAGCTCGCGGCCCTCGCCGGCCGGGTCCGGGATGAGCGCGGTGAGCCGCACCGGGCGCACCAGCGTGTCGGCGAGCACGGCGGGATCGGTGGAGCACGTGTCGGCGAGCAGCTCGGGCGGATCCAACCGCATCGCGAGCACGCGCAGGTCCTTCACGTTCGACGGAGTGTCCTCGGGCCCCACACAGGCGGCGCACAGGAGCAGGCCCAGCAGGGCGGACAGGTGGCGCATGGCTCAGAAGCTCCCCTTGACGCCGACGACCGGGAGGATCGGGATGCCGGGCACCTCGAACTGGTCGCGGTAGCGGTAGTCGTAGAAGGTCGCCTCCACGTTGGAGGCGTTGTAGACGTTCTGCACGTCGATGTAGGCGTTGAGCGTCCAGCTCTGGAAGATCCAGTTCTTGTCCAGCCGGAGATCCAACTGGTGGAAGGGCTGGAAGCGGGTGGAGTTGGACGGGCCGAAGGTGCCGGTGAAGTTGTTGCGGTCCACGTCGTAGCGGTCGAACGTGTGCTGCAGCGGCGTGGTGGGCCGGCCGGTGACGTAGCGCATGCGCGCGCCCAGTTCGAAGCCATGGGGCAACCGGTAGCTGGCCACCGCGGTGAGGATGTGCGTCTGATCGAACGTGGTCAGGCGGTAGTCATTGCTGCCCACGCGCCGCTGCTCGGAGCGGTTGAGGGTGTAGGCCAGCCAGCCGAAGAAGTCGCGCGTCACCGCGTGCCGCACCATGATCTCCATGCCGTAGGCGCGCCCCAGGCCGCGGTTGGAGTACTGGTAGCGCGTGAGCGTGCCGTCCTCGTTGCGCACCGTATCGCCCGGGGAGACGACCAGGTCATAGCGCCGGTTGAAGTAGCCGGTGACGTCCACGCTGATGGCGTCGGTGAGCTGCTGCTCCACGCCCGCGCTCGTCTGGAAGGAGCGCTCGTGGGTGAGGGCCGGGTTGCCCAGCGGCGCCGGCTCCAGGTTGAAGGCCTCCGGCGGCTGGCTGTAGAGGCCGAGGCTGCCCTTGAAGGCCGTCTTCTCCGTGGGCTGCACGCGCACCCAGAGCCGAGGGTCATAGGCGAAGCGATCCTGCCCGTAGATGCGGGCATACGAGGCGCGCAGACCGGGCGTCACCGTCACGGGCCCGGCCTTCAGATCCACCTCGGCGTAGAGCGCGCCGTCGAAGGTGTTGGCCACGCGCCGGATGTCCTGCAGCTCCACCTTGGGCTCGGCGCCGGGGAAGGACGGGTACTGGATGCCGCCGATGAACGGAACCTTCCCCTCGCCCACCAGGTGCTCGAACTTCACGTCCGCGCCACCGCGCGCGGTGAGCCAGGGCAGCACCTCCAGGGCCAGGTCCTGGCGCGCGCCGAGCGACCAGACGTTCGCATCCAGCTTCGTCTCGCCGAAGCCGAAGCTGGCCAGGTCGTAGCCGGCGTAGGGGGTGAAGACGGAGGTGAAGCGGCCGTTGCGGTACGTCCAGTCACCCTTGATGCGGTGGAAGAGCGTGCGCGCGTCCACGGTGATATCGCGGTTGCGTCCGCCGCCCGAGGCCACCACGTTGAGCAGGTCATCCGAGCCGAAGGCCATGATGTACCCGGAGTGGCGTCCGCCAGTCCCGGGCTCGCTGCCCCGCTTCGCGCCGAAGTCCACGCGCACCTGGTAGTCCCAGTAACGCGGCAGCACGAGCAGGGTGCCCCCCTGGGGATCCTCGGGGAGGACCGCCGGCAGGAGCACGTCCACGTACGAGCGGCGCGCGGCACCGGCCACGGAGATGCCCTCGGTGACGGGGGCCTCGAGGAAGAAGCCCGAGTCCAGCAGGTCCACCTTCGCCGAGCCATGCAGCGTATCGGTGGAGCCCTTGCGCGTGGCCACGTCCACCGCGCCGCCCACGGCCCGGCCGTAGCGGGCCCCGAAGCCACCCGGGTAGAAGTCCACGCGGTCGATGAACTCGGCGTTGAGCACCGAGGGTCCACCGCCCAGGTGGTAGAGGAGCGGCACCTCCACGCCGTCGAAGAAGGTGAGCGTCTGGTCCGGCGCCGCGCCGCGCACGATGAGCTGGCCGGAGATGAAGGGCGCCCGCGCCACGCCGGGCAGGTTCTGCAGCACGCGGATGGGGTCGCCGAAGGAGCCCGGCACCTTCTGCAACTCCTGACGCTCGAGGGTGCGGCGCACCACTTCCTTCTTCTCGCGCGCGCCGCGCACCACCGTCTCGTAACCCGGGGCCTTGGGCATCAGGTAGAAGATGACCTCCGTCGTCTCGTTGGGGGCGAGCTCCTCCTTGGTGGTGAAGAGGTGGAAGTCATTGGCCACCACGCGCACGTCACAGGTGCCGGGCGTCACCTTGAGGGTGAAGCGGCCGTCCTCGTCCGAGAGCGCCTCGGGGGCCTCGGGGTCGTCTCCACAGCGCACGGTGGCACCGCCCACGCGCGAGCGGCTGCCACGCGCCAGGAGCTGTCCGGTGAGGGTGGCCTCGGGCGGGGGTGGCGGCGGAGCGGACTCGTCCACCTTCGGCGGCTGGAGGACGAAGTTGTAGACGTACTGGATTTGAATGGGGGCCGGCGCTCCGTCTACCTCGGCCGGTGAGAACTGGAACTGCCGCACCGCCGCGAGCGCCGCCTCGTCGAAGCCATCGCCCACGGGCGTCACCACCTGCGCGTCGGACACCTGGCCCTTCTCGTCGATGGTGACGAGCATCTCCACGGCGGCCGTCTTCCCGGCCGCGGCGGCCTCGGCGGGGTAGACGGCTTCCACGGTTTGAATGAGCTCGGGTGCCTTCGTCAGCACCGGAGTATGGACACCGGCGTCCACCTCCTCCCGGCGTGCGCCGTCATAGGCCTGGGCCCACGCGCGCACGGAGGAAAGGGAGAGGACTGCGAGCAGCAACCAGAGGACGGAGCGATTCGAGGCCACGGTGGGGGGCATTTAAGAGGGACTTCCTCGCCGGACAACCAGGAATTCTACCGGCATTCGCGCCGGAGACGATGGGCCCTGCTCGGAGTCATGGGAAGACGCCGCCCGGTGGCTTCCAGAGCAGATAACCGCGCTCGAGCAGCCATGCGTCCGTGACAATTCCCTGAACCCGAGAAACCAGCCGGAGGACGGAGTGCCGGAAGGCGTCGGGGGGCGCGGTGTGGCCCGCCTCGCGCGCGTCCTGCCACGCGGCCGTCCAGTCGGCGAAGAAGGTGTGGATGGGCTCTCCGGGCTTCACCCGGCGGCGGAAGTCCCGGGGCATCCAATCGCGGAAGAGCACGGGCGCGAAGCCGCGGCTGAAGTCGGTGTGGAACAGCAGGGCCTCGCGCGCGAGCCCCTCGGGGATGCGCCGCAGCAGGTGCGCCACCAGCACGGCCCCGGGTGTGTCCGTGCTGCCCTCGACGAGCAGCCCTCCTTCGAGCAGCGCCCCACCCAACGTCTGGTGGATGCCGGGCACATCCTCGGGGCGGTAGCCGCGCAACAGGTTCATGGCGCGGATGAGGCGGACGCTCTCTCCCGGGTGCAGGGGCAGCTCGAAGCCACCCTGCCGGAAGCCGGTGAGCGCATCGGCATGGACCTGGGCGGCCTCCACGCGGGAGTCCTCCAGCTCCACGCCCACGACGGGAAGCCCCGGGTGGAGCTCGCGGAAGACCTCGGCGCTCTCGAGGGTGGTCCACGGGTGCTCGCCGAAACCGACGTCCACGAAGGCGGCCCGGGCCCAGGGGCCCTCGGTCCGGAGGAGCAGCTCGCGCTCGTGGTGGACCAGGTACTCGTCGAGTGCGCGCAGGCGCCCGTGTGAGGTGCGTCCTCGGGTCTTCTTGTCCAGGGAGGTCATGGGCCGGGCCCGGGACTATATTCCGGCTATGCCCGCCACGACGCCGCCGTCTCCGTGGACGCATTGGATGCCCGCCCCCGCCTCGCTGGAGGAGCGGGTGGAGTTCCTGATGTGGGTGCCGCCGGAGGCCTCCGTCACCCACGTGCACGAGGTGGTGCCCGACGCCAACGTGGACCTGCTCCTCGAGCTGTCGGACGAGCGTTGCCGGGCCGTGCTCTACGGGCCACTGACGCGCAGCATCCACGTCCGCTCGCGCGCGGGCCATGGCTACCTGGTGGTGCACTTTCGCCCGGGGGCGATGCCCGGGCTCGTGGATGCCAGTCCCTCGGAGCTGGTCAACGAGTCCGTGGAGCTGCGCGAGGTGGCGGGCCTCTCCGTGGACGCGCTCGGAGAACGGCTGCTGGCCGCGGGCTCACCGGAGCGGATGCGCGAGGCGCTCACTCCGCTGTTGAGCCGGACGCCCTACCCGCCCGGAGACAGCTTCGACCGGGCACTGCGCCACCTGCTCGCCCGGCCGGAGCCGCTGCGCCCGGGCGCCCTGGCGGACGCGCTCCACCTGAGCACGCGCACGTTGCAGAGGGCCTTCAAGGAGCGCGTGGGCTTCTCACCGAGGACATACACGCGCATCGTGCGGCTCCAGGAGGCCCTGTCCGAGCTGCGTGAGCACCCCACCCGCTCGCTGTCCGAGGTGGCGTACCGGATCGGCTACGCCGACCACGCGCACATGACGAGGGACTTCCGGGAGCTGACGGGCCGGACGCCGAGCGACTTCCGGACTCCCTCTCCCTCTGGGAGAGGGCTGGGGTGAGGGTCTTCGAGCGAGGCAACACGTGTCGCATCCGTTCAAGCGAGGCCCGGCCCCACGGCGTACCTTGCGCCCCATGACGACGCAGACGCTTCGGGTCATCGAGTGCCGTGGGACGCCGCGACAGATAGGCCAACAGTGGGGAGAGGCATGCCGCGAGAGCCTGCGCGCCTCGGCGGACAACCTCTTCCTCACCCTGTCCATGAGCCCCCTCGCGGCCTCGCGGGAGGACGTGGTGCGCACGGCGCTGAAGCTGGAGACCAACGTACGCGCCTTCGACCCGGAGGCGCTCGAGCTCATCCGGGGACAGGCCGAGGGCACTGGCCTCCCCTACGGAGAGACCTTCGCACTGCACTGCATGCTGGAACTGGCGATCAATTACGCGCAGATCGGCGGCATGTGCACGTCCATGGCCCTCACCGGCGAGGCCACGAAGGATGGCCAGGCGCTGCTCGGACAGACAATCGACTGGAACCCGGGAGCGCGGATGGACCTGCTCCGCATCCGCCACGCGGACGGACGAGAGCAGCTCTCACTGTGCCTGGACGGCTCGCCGTACTACCACCTCAACAGTGACGGGGTGGGCAACTGCGCCAACCTCACGCTGGTGGAGCCGCGGCCCTGTGCCTCGCTGGTGCCGCTGTCCGTGTACGTCCCCAAGGCAATGCGCCAGCCGAGCCTGTCCGCGGCGCTGGAGGTGCTCGTCACGGCGGCGAGGGGCTTCGGCTACTACCACCTGGCGGACGCGCAGGGGCACGTGGTGGGAATCGAGAGCACGTACGACGATCACGTCCTGCTGCGGCCGGAGCGAGGAGTGCTCGTCCACGCCAACCACTACCAGTCCGAGCGCTTCCGGGAGCGGGACGTCACCCACCGCTACGTCCCCTGCACCTTCGGGCGCCGGGAGCGCATCGCTAAGCTCGTGGCCGCCGGACACGGCCAACACACGCCCGAGACGGTGAAGCAGATGCTCACGGACCACGGCACGCCCGAGGGCCGCATCTGCCTGCACGACACGCAGCCCGCCCCCGGGGCCATGCCGCGCGAGACGGCGGCCACGGTGGTGATGGCACCGGCGCGCCGCACGATGTGGATCGCGGTGGGGCCCGCGTGCCGGCGGCCCTTCGCCGAGTTCAGCCTCTGAGCAGCGGCTTGAACATTCTTGAGCCTCGGATTCTCTCCCAGGACGTTCCCTGCATTACACCCGGAGTGATTGCCGCATACCCGGGATGGGGGGACTCACGTGATTGCAACCGCTGAGCTCCAGCCCAACAAGGCTGAGTTCGAATTCTAGGTAGGTCCCCATGCCGTGAGAGAACTAGCCGTCGTGGGTGTTGACGCCAAGGAGACCCTCCCCCAGCACGACTCGACGTCCTCCCGGCGCCACCACCCGACGAGAGGCGTAGACGAGAAGACCCAGCTGAATCAGGAGGCGCTGCTGACGGTCCAGCTCGGAAATGGGACGGCACGATTCTTCAACAGCATCATGTCGCGCGTAGTGCGCTGGGATGCAAGGGGTCGGCTCGTCAGCGCATCCGCGCCACGGTGATGCCCTCGAATCGGGCATGAGATGGCGGTGGAACCACTCAAGGGCAACCCCGACCGGGCCCATCGTCACCCGTAGCGTCTACAACTGCCAGAATCCGGTTCCCACCTCGCTGCCCGACAACAAGACGAAGAGCGCGCTGCGCTCCAGCCCCGATAGCAACGGATTCAACGACCCACGTTGACGGCAAGCGGGTCGTCATTAAGAGCAAGGACGAGTCTGTCCTCCAAGTCCCACCTCATCGGCCCCCCAGCGCATTATGAGTAGCTCGATACAGCTCAACAGACAAGAGCACATTGGATTGCGAGCAGGTATGACGCGGCCCTTATTGGAGCAAGTGTTGCCATTTAGTCCTCTAGCTTTGCACCCGGGAAGGTCAGGGGGGCGAACGGCGCGTACTGCGTGCGCCGCACGAAACCCGGACAGAACTTGTATTCGGACTCCAACTTCAGCCCCAGCACCTCGGCCACTTGCAGGATCGCCAGTCCCTCGACCATGATATGGCGATTTGGCTCGAAGGTGTACTCACGCGCCAGCACCGAGTCCCGCTGCGGATCCGCAATCCTCTTCATTTTGTGCTCATGGTCATCCAACAAGCCTTCGAATGCGGACTCAAAGGCATCCTGGTTTTTGTCCAACAAAGCCCGGGCCAGCTCCAAGCGGACATCTGAACCGCCCTCAAGCGCACGCTCGAACTGATCCAACAAATGCTGGGCCACAGCTCGCTCAGCCTGTTCAAAATCGAGCAACCTGTGCAGGAAGCGCGCATACGCGAAGTCGTCCTCGTACTCCTCCCCTTGGCGCCAAGCATCGGCAGAAAGCGCTGCAATCTGCTTGGCTAGTTTCCACTGGCCAGCCGCTACTGCATCGAGAAAGGGGGCGCTCAGGCTTACGCGGCGGTAAGACGAGTCACTAACCCCTTCCAACTGGCAGCGTTCCAAAAAGAACTTCCAGGTAAGCGCAGACTGAATGAGCCCGTGGAAGAAACCATCCACATTTACGTCTGTCAGCAAGACGCAGATGCCAAAGGCACGGTGATGCCTTGCCAAGTCATAGTAGACCTTGCCGATGGCTGAGGCTTGGCGCTGCTGTGCGGCAGTCCTGGCAAGCCCGTCCAAGTACAACACGATGCTTCCTTTCAATTCCTCTAGGGACACGAGCACTCCTTTCGGCTCAATCCGAGAAAGCATCTGGCTGGATGAACTTGAGCCCTGTCAGACCTGCGGCCTTGATCTTGCCTACCAAGTCGTCCCTGAAGACGGGGTAGTCTGGGATGCGCCTCATGCGAAAGAGACCCACCTCAGGATCAATCCGCTGCTCGTCCAGACCCAGTTTGCTGACACTTATGAAAAGCTCAGGGTTGATGGGGTTCTCCTTCGCCACGGTCTTTCCTGAATCAACACAGTCCTGGAGCAAAACTTGATGAAGTATGAAGAACGGTCCCTTCTCCTTCCTATCCTTGTGGTTGATGATGCTCACGGGCAGGAACTCGTTATTCTTCAGCGACTGCCCCTCCAAGATCTCTCGAGCCCGTGCTGAAACAACCAGCAGACCGTCCATGTTCTTGATAAAGTCCTCTGTCTTGATGTCGCTGGGGAACTCATCGCTCATACGCAAGCGTGCATCCAATGGGAAGCCGTTCACGCGAGATATCCCGTCGAGCAATTCATAAGTCCGCTCGACCCCCAGCAGCACCCCTACGCGGCACGCGCCTCGCCCTACTTTGGGCATTCCAATCATATATCCCATTTTCATCCTCTTGACTTCTCAGCCCCTCAGCGGATCGTTGGTGTCTGCCATGGTATAGGGTTCGTACCAGTCGGTTTCGGCGGAGTCGTTGCGCTTGTCCCACTGCTGGAGACTGGTCGCTCTGTCCTTCAGATGCTTGCGAAATTTGCTTTCGAGTTCCGTCAGAGCACTCTGGATAGCGTCGAAACTCTCCTTCTTTATTTTGTGCTTGTCTTTCTCGCTATCCAGCACCCGCCAGACTCTACGCCTCAACTCATCAGCCACCATATAGTTGTATTCGATGTGTCCGAAGGACACAGGCAAGTGGATTGCCAGATGTTCGGGGCTCATATTCGCCAAACCAGAGGTCAGTTTCTGTAGCCAGCGCTTGCGCCATTCCTCCTTGTAGCTATTGAAAGTGGCTACATAGCCTTTGGCCACACCTGAGGAATGCTGATTCTCATCCAGTGTGTGCTGCTTCTGGTAGTGCAAATCGTAAACAGAGAAGGTGGGCAACCCGAGCATGTTCGACTGGCGATTGATGTGATACGGAATAACTTCCATCACATTTTCGATATATTCTCTATTCGGATGTCCCTCGATGGACATGAAGAACGAAGTCTGAGGCAACAAATGGTGTGCGCCAGAGTGCGGCCCCAGATAGCCATCCTTCCCTGCCTTGCAAGACTTAGCGTATTTTTTGGGCTCCGGCATGCCCTCCTCTACCTTCCGGAACCAGCCTCTGCGGGGTCGTAGTTTCTCGATATCGAGATGTTCTTCATCAGACATCACATCCTCCCGTGGCAACGTATCTCACAAGGGATTACAAGGCCTGAATCATTCACCCTCCCGGCGGTCGCAGCAGGAACGAACCCCGTGCACCAGATTCGTCCAGCAGCCAAACCAAGCCGTTGCCGTGAGGCGCAACACCCCGTCCGAAAGCATGCGCAACCAGGCAGAGGGCTGCCGGACCAGTCGCCGCTCCAATCTCTCCAAAGGAAAGCGCCGGGTGCCACTCGAATGGAGCGTCCAACAAGCCGCGGGCACGCAGCCATGGGAGCGCGTGGCCCCACGTGTAGGCCGTCCGCTCATCACCATTGATACAGCCAGAGAGGAGCGCCACCTGAATCCCCTCCGCCGAGCCACCCCCAAGCGTTAAGGCGAGGGTCTGCCCTAGCGCACATCCGGCTTCGGACACCGAACTGGCGCCCCGCTCTCCCTCTCCCCTGGAAAAACTCAGCCCGTCGATGATGCAGAGCACATTCCCATCGCGCGTGGCTGACGCACGACCCTTGTCCACGAGCACGAAAGCTGCACACTCGCCCGGGACAACTCCGACCGGCTGGCTGGGCGCTTTCAAGCGATTGAGGTGCTTGAGCGCCTCCAACACGGGTCTATCCACCAAGCTATCAATCCCTCCAATGATGCAACGATCCAGTTTGCCACACTCCAGCGCATCGTTGGCCTCCTCCAAAGCCAAGGCGAAGCCAGCCCGGCCCTGCCAGAAGAGCCGCAGGTGAGCTTGGGAGAGAGAGGGTTCGACATGCTTGGCCAGGGTCAACAGCAGACTCTGCCCGCAGCTTCGCCGCAGCGTGCTGACAAGTTCTCCGGGCAACGACTCCGGTTCCACGCCCTCGATCTCTGCATCCCTCCGCAGCGCCTCCTCGTGGTCCAACAAGTGCTGACCATCGGGCAGGACCAGGAACAGGCCTGTCCGCCTCCAGTCGGGTACCTGGGTGCGACCCAGCAAATCCTTCAAACCCGCAGCGCCCAAACGTGCTAGGCGCCCGAATCCCGTGAACCCCTCGGCGAGCCCCGGAATGTAGCAACCAGCGGCCGGCTGCATCCGCTCGCCGTCCGGATCCCATACATCAAGGGCATCGAGCGCTGCGATGCACGGAATGCCCGCCCTGCTAGCCGCACAACTCATGACCACGTCCTCACCAAGCGGCGAGACCATGCCCAGCCCGCGAACAACTAGCGCCCGTGCGCCTAGCGAGACCGAGCGCCTGCCCTGCGCGGAGGACACACGGGTGGCCACATGAGCACCCAGCACACTTGCTGGCGCAGGAGTCCACTGCCTCATGGGCAGGCGTTCGAAAGACGGGCACATCACCTCTTCTGGTCTATGTGCACGTGACAACTCGCGCTGCTGCAGTTCAGCGAAAGCTCCGAGCGATATCCGATGCTCACCCCGACTCCGGATGAGCAGTTCGAGGGCATGCACCGGACGCCTGCGCATGGGGCCATGCTCAAGTTGCTCCAGCAACATGCGCCAAGAGAAAGGCCGGCCTCTTAGGTAACGCCCCTTCAGTTCGAACGATCCACGAGCATGTGCCCACCACTGCTCCACTGCATCGGGAGAGGGCAAAGGCAGCGCCTGCTCTGGTACAGGCGTGAGATTGGCGTCGAGATCTTCCTCCTCCAGCGGGGGCAGCGATTCCTCCTCAGGTGACTCCCTGGCGACATATCCATTCTTGAGTTCCAGCCCGGTTATGGAGCTGAAGGCCTCACCCGCCAGACGTGCGAGGAGAGAATCCTCGTTACGCATCATCGTTAGACAAGCGTCCGCAGCCTGTACCCGTCCGCTGAACCCCAACGCCCACAGGGCATCGCGCCGCAAAGCGGGTATGGACAGCGCATCGAGAAGCAGCTCCTGCTCCTTGACACCGCCCCCCATGGCTACCAGCAGCATGGGAAGCTGCGAGGCCGGAGCACGAGCCCCAACCACAGCCAGACAGGCAGCCCATGCCTCTTTGTAACCGAGGACCAATCCCGTTTGGATGGCGGCATTCCGTACACCAGGAACACGGGAAGCCAGCCCATGCTTGAGGGTCTCAAGGGCTATAGGTGCCGGTACCTGTGCCGCCAGTTGGAAGGCAGCAGCCTGTACCTGCGGCTCACTGGAAACGAGGAACTGCTGGAGAACAGGGCCTGGGGAGGTACGCCAGTGTCCGAGCAACCCAAGCACGAGTACCCGCAGTTCTGGCTCGTCATCCCCCAGACATGGCAACAGCTGTAGCACCAAGCCACTATCCTCGCAGGCAAACAAGGCACTGGCGACTCCAAGCCGTTGGGCAGGCCCTCCCTTCCGGAGATGCTCCAGTACCATGGATAGCCCACTGGATCCCTGACCCAAGAGCGCGAGCGCAGCCACTGCGACACGCTGCGCCTCCTCATCCAACAAGGCATTTCGTAGCACGCGCTGTGCTGCTGGAGTCCCCGCCAGCACCAACGCATCCACATGGGCACAAAGACGTGCCTCAAGTTCAGCCACCTCAGGTAGAGCATAATCGGATGCGGACCAACTCGACTCCCGCCGTCCCCAGAGGAACGCAGCCTCATCCAAGTGCTCTTCGATAATGTCCCATCTCATGAGGTTCCCCGACCTGGGCTTGAGTACGGTTTGGCGCACAACCCCACGCGAAAACAACAACCCATTTACGAAGGCACCAAGCCCATCAAGCAGGAATGGCCACTGTGCTATTTTGCCGGTTAAAACTCTTTCTCACAGTTCAAACAAACCGGCTTCCCTGGTGGCGTCCCAATGGCGACGACTGGTCCCTGAATGAGCGGCGAAGGTGGAGTATTCTTATCGTTGTGAAGCATCGGGTCGAGCGCCCGCGCAACATTCTTACCCTCGAACTTCACATCGACAGAGTAGTTGACAAACTCGGCTTTGCCTTTGGTCTTGCTAGAAGCAACGCCGCCACCAGCATTACCTGCTTCATCACCAGTACTGGTACTGAAGCAGGAGTCCTTCAAACAAACGGGATTGCCGTCGACCAGCACAGTCTTGCTACCTTTGGCGGTGTCCGAGGACTTCGCGATGTTGGGATAAGGAATGGGTACGGGACCTCCTGGACTCGGCGTCTTGCATACATCTGGGAAGACCACCGTGATGCCCTTACTGTCTTTCGTCACCACGGACATCTTGTTCACACCAACCGTGTTCGCCATAACGCCCCCATCAATCACCTACGGAGTGTCCTCCAGTGTAGCACCTTCGCCAAGTTCCGTGCTCACGGAAGGCTCCCCTCCGCCGTCAGCACAACGCTCCGCACGTCATGGGGTCCATCCCGTAGGGAGACACTTCCCCGCCACAGCAGGAAAGCGCGGTGCTCGTCCATATCCAGGATGACAGTGTCCAGGTTCAACGCCGGATGGACATCCTCATTTCCCGTGAGTTCCACGATGGCCTTCGGCACCACACGCGGCAGTGCGAACGAGAGCCGACCCATTGAGGAGACATCGACGAGCGTGACGGGCTCTCCGCCTTGCAGGAAGCCAGGAGCAACCGAGCCCGGTGACGCGGCATTGAAGTAGCGCCGGTTGAAATCCTTCGGTAGCAGCGGCTTGCGCTTCTGGTTCCAGGCCTCGTCGTAGGTACCGGCGAGGGAAGCGCGTGGCTGCCAATGCGGAGACACGAAGCCGAAACCCGCGGGCGCAATCACTTGGCCAAAGCGCTGCAACGGTTGCTCGGGGGCTTCCAGGTTCGGCAGCCGCAGCCCCTCCTCGAAGTGCTGGGCGCTGGTGCGGAAGCCCACTCCCACCGGGTTGCGCGGCTCGAAGCCGTGCTTCGCCGTGTCCGGGTCCGTCTTGTCCCATCCACCGAAGGCCCGCTCGTAGCGCAGGGGCATGCGCTCGAAAGGTTGGGGCTTCGTCATGGAGATGCTGCCCATGCTCTTGAACCACACCCGCTCCCCCACCACCCGCACCATCCTGCGCACCGGCCCTACTTGAAACCCGGCCAGCACCTCCGTCGTACCCCGTGCAGGCGCGTGCGCATGGCCCACCAACACCACGTCCGTGGCCGGCTTGATGAAGGCGCACTCGGGCTCGTAGCGGTAGCTGGACTCTTCCGGCACGCCCCAGTACTCGCCGGCCACGTTCACCGGCACCTGCTGCTCGGCCAGCGTCAGCCCGTCCCGGCCGATGACGTAGGTGGCCTTCACCACCAACGTCAGCAGCGGGCGCATCTCCTCATCTGCGAGGAACAGCGGCTCCAGCACGAGCGGCGTCTTGTTCTCGATGGAAGCGTGGCCCATTCGGAGCGCCCCTTACACGTCCAGCAGGTCGGTGGTCCGGACAATCTTCATGCCGGCCTCGCGGAAGGCCCGCATCGCCTCGTTGGCCACGCGCGGGAAGTCCAGCCCGGGAGGCAGGGGATCCAGCGGAGGCGCGGGCACGGGGCTCATCGCGTCCTCGAGGATGTGGATGCGCCCCATCTTCGAGCGGTCCGTGGCCTCGATGTGCTTCCGCAGGTCCATCAGCGTCGACAGCACGCAGTGCGACCTGGCCTGCCCGAAGACGTACACGCGGTCGTAGGTCAGCAGGTGGTCGAAGAGGTCCTGGTTGAACTCGCCCACCTTGCGCCCGGGCAGCTCCGTCACCTCGGGAGACAGCACCGAGTAGTTCTCCGTGAGCGGCTCCTCGCCCTTCACCTCGAAGCGCGTCTGCGTGTCGCGCGCCACCGAGTGGAAGAGGCTCGCCTCCATCATCGCGGGCAGCAGCGCGTGGCTCAGTCCGCCGAGCAGCGCGTGGTACGGCCACACCGTCAGCACGTACTTGCCCGTGGCCTCCAGGCGCTCGCAGTAGGCGAGGCTCTCCTCCGAGTAACGCGTGGGCCGCCACTTCCCCGAGCGGATGTCCGCCGAGGTAATCACCGTCATCGGCGGGGGATTGCGGCCCTCGGCGTCCTGCCACCACGCGGGGTGGAACACCTGGAAGACACGGTGGGTGTCCAGGGAGAACACCAGCCCGGTGATGCGGTCCAGGTTCGCGTACAGCCAGCGCAGCGTGCGCTGCGAGTCCTCCACCGCGCCCGGGACGAAGAGGCTCGCCTCGGGCTGGCAGAAGGCCACCTGCACGTCGATGCCGAAGGCGGCGATGCGCAGCCGGTCCTCGCGCGCGGGCTTCACCTGGTGGGCGAGCGCGTAGCGGCGGGCCTCGTCGGTCACCAGGGCGGCACGCTCCAGGTACAGCGAGCCCACGCGCTTGTCGTCATGGAACTCGGGAAGGGGCAACGGCATGACGTTCTCCAGGGAAGCTCAAGAATGGTGCGCGGGGCCCTGCGGGAAGTGACGGTGGCGCAGCTCCTCCACGAGCTTCTGCGTGGCCGCCGTGTACGCGACGCGCTGCTCCCCCTCGCCGGGCGCGGGGATGGAGGCGGCGGTCTCGGACGTGGCACCGGAGAGCAGCTCGTAGCCCTCGGGCACGGGCTCGCCCTCCTGTCCGATGAGGCCGATGGGCCCCGAGCCACTCCGGCGCCGGAACACCACCGGAACACCCGGGATGCTCTGCTTGCCCTCGGCCAGCTCGTTGCCGAACTTCATCGTGGGCACGTGGCCCGTGCGCGACAGCTTGTACACCGCCGCCACCCGGTCGCGCGTGTACGGGCACGCCATGGTGCGCGCCACGATGAAGCCGCCGTAACCGTAGAACTGCTTCGAGGACTCCCAGCCATACTGGGTGCGCAGCTCCTCGAACTCGCGCGTGGCCTGCGCGTCCAGCCCGTCCTCGAGGATGAACACCGGCTTGATGCCCTCCTCCTTGGCCCGGGACACCGCGAACACGTACTGCTTCTTCTTGTCACCCGAGTCGAAGCGGATGGAGTCCCCCGCGTTGGGATCCTCGTGGACGAGGCGGAAGGCCGTGGGCAGGCCCGAGGTCACCGTGTCGTAGGTGTCCAGCAGGTAGCTGGAGCGCTCCGGGCGCCGCTCGCGGATGGCGCGGAAGGCAGCCTCGTCCGAGCCGTAGCGCTGCACATGCTCGTGGCCCATGGTGCCCACCGGAATCATCCCGAGCTTCCGCGCCAGATACACGTTGCTGGTGCGCATCACCCCGGCCTCCTTGCAGGCGCGCAGGGCGATCTCATGCTGCTCCATGCACGTGGCCGCGCGCAGGCCCACCTCGAAGATGCGGCTCGGGTCCTGCACCGCGTGCACCAGCTCGCGCACCACCGCCACCACGCGCGCGTGATAGCCCTCGGAGTCCACGGTGATGGGCACCGGCTTCACGCCCACCGCGTCCAACGTCTCCAGGGCGATGCGCTTCTCCTCCTCGCACGACAGGACGGCGAGCGCCTTCGCCAGCGCCTCGCGGTCGGCCAGCGCCTGGGTGGCGATCTGGATGCGGAAGTTGAGTTGCAGGAGCAGCGGCTCCAGCCACGACACCAGCGCCGAGGTCCCCGTCACGGTGAACACGGGCTCGCGCGAGTAGAAGCGAGCCCCCTTGGGCAGGGCGCGGATGACCAGCTTGTCCTTGCGCTGGATGGCGGCCTTGAAACCGGCACCCATCTCGTAGCTGTTGCGGGCGAGGTAGGAGTAGTCGCTCTCGGTCGGCTCCGGGAGCAGGTTGCGCACATAGGACTCGAGATCCAACGGCACCACCTGCTGTCCGCCCTTGCGGTGCGAGTAGTAGAAAGTCTCCCGGCGAAGCGGCCAGCCAGCCTCCGCCATGCTGAACTTGTAGCCGTCCGTCGCGAGCAGCGAGCGCCCCATGGTGTTGCCTCCAAGGCGCACACTCTAACCAAATGGGGGTCGGCGGTGGTTGAATCGGCCCAGGAATGCCGGACTCCCGCCGCAGACTGTTGCTCGCGCTCCTCCTCAGCCTCGGCCTGCACGCCGGGGTGTGGCTGTGGATGGAGGTCCGGCGTTCCCCGCTCGCGGAGCCGCGTCCCCTGCCGCCCGCTCCGGCGACGCTCCAGTTCGTCGAGGTGGAGGTGGCCCCGCCTCCGGAGCCTCCGAAGCCCGCCCCACCGAGCCCTCCACCACCGAGGCCGCCCCGCCGTCCACCACCGGCCGTCGCGCAAGCCCCGAAACCACCCGCCGAGCCTGCGCCCACCCCGGCCGAGCCTCCTCCCACCGTCACCGAGACACCTACCGGGAGTGACATTCCTCGCGCGGACGCGCCGCGAGCCGAGGGTCCACGCCTGGGTGCCTCACGGCTGCTGCCCTCGCCCTCGCTGTCGTGGAGTCAGGACCGAGGGGTCGACGTACCGGATGCGGGCGTGCCCGTTCCCGCCACGCCGGAGGAGAAGGTGGCCGACATGGTGATGGAGGGCGTGCGCCGGGGGAAGGTGGACCGGGGGCTCGTGCACCCCTACTTCTCCGAGCTGGGCAAATCGCTGCTGAAGAACTGGGATGCCGAGCGCGCCGTCAGCGCCAAGGGCCTCAAGGGATTCCTCGACCAGACGCGCGGCAACTCCGCGGAGTGGATGCGAGTCTGGTCGGACAGGGCCGCGGCCTACGCGAACACGGGCTCGGCGCTCGACGCCGACACGCCGGAGGCCTACGACCGGCTACCGCCTGGGGGAGATCCATCGCTCGAAGCGCGCCGCACGCTGCGCCGGCAGATGAAGGAGCAGTTCCGAGCCACCCGCCGCGCCACGGTGCGCGTGGTGCAGGACACGGAGGGACGGCTGCTCAGCGTGGAACTCATCACGCCCAGCAATGACATGCAGATAGACCGGGAGGCGGTGGCCGACATCCGTGCCGCCGCCGCGAGCCTCCCCGTTCCGCCACCCGAGGCCCTCCAGGGCCGCACGCAACTGGTGAGCCTGTGGCAGATCGAGCTCATCATCTCCATCAGCCCGCCGGTGCCCACCCTCAGCATCGAGTTCGACGCGGAGATGAAGCTCACGGACATTCGGATGCCGCTCGACCGCCGGCTCTACAAACGCGTGCGGCTGCTCGAGGTGCGCTGAGCAGTCCGGCCTTGAGGGATCACCCCTCAGTTCCGCCCCGTTCGCGTGCTCTCCGCAAGGGAGAGGTCCAAGCGCAGCGGCTCGAGAGGCTGTCCCGCCAACGCAGCTCGAACCTTTTCCGGCCGAACACACACGTCCCGCAGCAGCGTGAGAGGGGCAAACCGATTTCCAGACTGTACGGAAACCCTGTCCGTGTCCGCACCGTTCGAGACAACGGCATACGGGCCAGCAAGCGTGGCCCAGCCCTGCGGCAAACGAACAAGTTCCGCCAGGGAGTTCCACGTCTCCGTATCCCAGAGCCGTGTAGCACCGTCCCATGAAGTCGTCATCGCGCGATGGCCGTCCCGAGAGAACGCCACGTGATCCAACTCCTCTCGATGCGCATCTAGTCGCTTGAGGAGAGCGCCCGCCCGGAGGTCCCAGACACAAATCGACCCGACACTTGAGCCTGTCAGGAGCCGGCTTCCATCCGGGGAAAACGATATGTCGAAAATGGTCTCATCGGGGCTCTTCAACATATGGGTCAACCCGCGCGACTGAAGGTCCCAGACACGGATCTCACCATTATCTCCTGCGCTCGCCAGCCACCTTCCATCTGGAGAGAAGGAGACACAACTCGGCTCGTGCGAAAAACCCTTCATGGGTCGTACCGCCGCTCCGGTTTTGCCATCCCACAGTCGCACAGACTCATCGTCAAAAGTGGCCAGCCACTTCCCGTCCGGGGAGAAAACTCCTCCTAAAACCAGTCCTTCATGTCCTTCCAATGCAAAAGCCACTTGCGGCCGGGGTGAGGTCAAGTCCCAGACCAATGCATACTGCCCTACTCCTGCGAGGTACTTTCCATCTGGAGAGAATGACAGGAACAGGAGGCGCTCCAAATTCGAGATGACACCCAGCATCTCGCCTGTCTCAAGGCTCCACATCTGAACAGCGCCATAAATCGCAGCGGTCACCAACCGCTTTCCATCTGGGGATACCGCCAGCCCGATCATATCGTCATGGCCAGTTTGAACGGAGAGCCGACACTCTCCAGTCCGTGTATCCCAGATCCAGATCGTTCCATCCTCACACCCGATGACCGCATTTCCATCCGGCATGAACACGGTATCAAGTACCCAGGGAATGGAGACTCTCAACGCCCCCACTCCGGAACCATCGAGGTGCTCGATGGAAAGTGTTCCGCTCGCCGCAAAGACAATGCCCGAGACACTCCCTGGCAAAAAGGTCACAACTCCCTCTTGCGATTGAAGGGCAATATTGCGCACCACAGTGCTCGTTTCGCTGTTCCAAACCAACAACCGGTCCCGAGCCGTGACAGCAGCCAGGTACGTACCATTGAACGCCATACTGTTGACAGCGCCCTGATTAGTGTCGAAGTGAGTGGTTTCGATTCCATCACTCACATTCCAGATGCGCAGCGTCCCATCCTCGGAGCCGCTCGCCAGTTGCTGCGAAGATCGCGGATTAAATGCCAACCAGATGACCGAACTTCTATGCCCTCTCAGGGTGCGAATAAGCGTGCCCTGTGTAATTTCCCAGATGATGATCACCGCATCTTCCGATCCAGTAGCAAGCAGCAATCCGTCAGGGGAGAATGCGACTGTCATCACCGCCTTCCCATGACCATCCAAGGTTCTCAGCAGTGTGTCGGCGTGCGCGTCCCACAAGCGAGCGGTACCGTCATCGGAAGCTGTGGCAAGCATTCTGCCATCCGGTGAGAACATCACCTCGATAATCTCATCCTCATGAGCCTGAGTGCTCCGGAGCAGTTTCCCAGATGCGAGTTCCCAAAGGATCACCTTGCCATCGGCACAGCCCCCCGCGACCCTCTCTCCGTCAGGGGAAATGGCTACCCAGTTCACCGCTGACTCGTTACCCTCCAGCGTCGTCAAGGGACGACCAGAAGTAGCATCCACGACACAGGGGTTTCGGCCGGAGTTGATCACGAGGAGCGAGCCATCAGGTGAAATGGCGATGGAACGGATTTTCCCTTGAAGTACCGGAACCAGGGAAGCGTCTTGGGGTCCTTGTTCCACCATCCGCGGAGCACTCCACCGCGCAAGACCCAGATCGGTGCTCTTGAGAAAAGCCTCGTGCAAATCGGGCATCTGCCATGCGGTTCCTCGCAGACGTACATCGCGGAGCATGGCCTTTTCAAACAAAGGAGGCCGCTGAACGGCACTGCTCCCGGAGAAGTCCGCCGCCTCCAGGTCCGCGCCTGCGAAGTCCGCCCCATCCAGTACACTACCGCGAGCCTTGAGCCCTGTCCCAACGACCCGCCGGAAGTTGGCGCCCGTGAGATCAGCTCCATCCAGTTGCGCCCCTTCGAGATGAGCACCCTCGAGCCAAGCAAAGGCCAGCCGGGCATTGCGAAGGTCCGCGCCCTGCAACCGGACCCCAGGAGGAACAATTCGAGACATCTCCTCCTGACTCCGAGAACCCGCCTGCCCTGCCGTATTGCAGGACCATTCATAGGCAAGTCTGAGGGCATTTTCACTGACCCGCGAACGATAAGGGGAATCGAGCACTGCCCTCAGAGCCATCTGGAGTTCGTCCCGTCCACCCTCAATCGCGCTGAGGTCGACCAAAAAGGAGACACACTCCGCCGTCAGTGGAGGTGTATCCAGCGCGCTCGTCAGGGTCCGTCCCCGTGCCGCACGAAGCAGGTACCGGGCAAAGAAGAACTCCTCGAAGCTCTTGAATGAGAACTGGTAGGTACCAGCGGGCTCCGTTCGCGTGAGGAATGGGGAACTCCGTAGCTCCGCGCTCAAGCGCTCGGACTCCGCGAGAGAAAGCCGCTCATCCGACTCTCTCACCAGACTGACGAGCTGGCGCAAGTGCAACCTGCCCTGCGGACGTCCTCTCAGCTCTCGGGCGATGTGCTCGAAGATCTGGGGCTGGACCATTGCCGCATCGGGACTCCGCAGGGACTCTGTCTTGAACCAGCGGTCGGTGAAATGCTGGAAGAGGGAACCCAGACTCAAGGGTCCCTTCTGGGCGGAAAGGTCAGGAGCCGCATATAGCAGCATCTCCACGAGTAACGGGCGGGACATCACCAGCTCCGCCTTTTCCTCCAACCTGCTCAGGAGCATGCGCCACTGCTCCGCCCGCTCATCACCAAAGGAGCGCGTGAGGAACCGGAGGAGCTGCTCCTGATTCCACCCCGCCAGTTCGTCAACCTCCGCCCCGAACGCCAGAGCGACCTGGCCCAGCGACGTCAGCTGGGGTTGCCCCACCTCGGGAGAACGGGAACCGACCGGCCGCGGCTCGCGGAACAGACCCGTCCTGGCGGTCAGCAGAACCCGATTGCCGCGACGCCGTTCAGGTTCGAGCGCCGTTGGCCGGACCAGATTGCGAAATTGATCCTCCAGCGCGGATAGGTTGGCCGCCGCGTTCCCCATCTCATCCAAACCATCCAGCAACAAGACCACACGGCCCAGAGAGAGCAGGTGGAGCAGGACGGCGGGGTCTCCGCGCCAGCCCACAGCCGTGGCCATGTGTTCCTGGAGCAGCATTTCCAGTGTCAGGGCACCCGACAACTCCCTCAACGGAATATAGAGAGGAATGGGCGTTTCCGCGTCACGCTCGGCGGCAGTCGCCAACTCGTAGGCAAGCCTCCGAACGAAGCTGGTCTTCCCTGTCCCCGCCTCCCCCAGCACGACCCAGAGGCGCGAGCCCTTCCCGCGAGCCCATGCCTTGCCCCGTTCCAGTACGGGTATGGATTTGGGCTCGTGAGACCTCGGAACGAAACGCGAATCCACATAGGCGCGCGCGAGGGTGCTCTCCTCGTAATTCCTCCGGAGACGAGTGAGGTAGGGCTTGAAGTCGAACAGCTCCCCTTCCAGCTCGCTCAGGGTCAAGGCCACTCCCGGCCAATTCCGGAAGTAATCGCGGGCAGCCTCCGAAAACGCGGACGCCACCAACATGGGCTTTGTCCCAGGGAGCTGCTCGATTGCCGCTCGCAAAGAGTCCGCGAGGTCCGCCACCGCAGCCGCACTCAAGGAGCTACGAGACTCCTTGCATGCAACGAGATAGCGTTCTTGCTGGAAGCCGCTCTTTCGCTGGGCGATGAGGCCGGTTGTTTCGCCACGGCTCACCGAGTAACCCAACAGCTGTAGCAACCGCTCGACCCGTTGTTCGAAGGAGGGGCCACGCACTTCCTTTTGCCTGGGGCCTGGCCGGTTCGAGGAAGGATTCGAAGAGAGGTCGCGGTAGAGCACGGACTCGAGCTCGGCAGACTCCTGCTTCCGGAGAAGCGCCTTGCGCAGGTCGAGAAGCTGTTGAGCCACTCGCTTGTAGGCGCGCGCCACGGGAGAGTCGGGCTCCGTCTCCACGAGTAGTTCCTCGCTGAAGAGAAGCCGGGCCACGAAGGGCACCTCCACGCGGGTTTCGTCGGGCGGCAGTTCAAATTGACCATCCCAGACAGCACGGCGGCGGGCGAGGCTGCTCGGATCCTCATCAAGGGGCACGGGCGATGCGACGAGGATGCGCTGGAGTGCTCCCTGGGTGCGCACGGAAAGCTTGTCGTCCACTGCCTTCTGGAGCGCGCGGTAGACACTCAACAGGCCCACCGTGTTCTGCGCCGAGTAGTTGCCCACCAATACCGTCGCATGGGGCAACACGGCGGTGAGCAGCCCTCCCAGATCCGTAATGCCCGTGCGCGAGTCCAGCAGAACGTGGTCGTACTGAAACTTCGCGGAGAGCGCATCCAGGAGGCGTTGAAACAGCTTCAGACCGAGCTCTGGATTCCGAGCGGTGAAGGCGTGCCAGTCAATCTGTTGGTACAGACGAGCGAAGTTGCCGCGTTCTCCGAACGCAGGCAGGACAAACAATCCCGGGATGTTGGGGACGGCATAGGCCAGCGACAGGAAGGACTCAAGCAGGTGTCCCTCCGGAATCAGAGAGCCCGCCTGCTGCCAATCCACGAGCCACTCCAGGAAGCCGCGGGCCGGCAACTTCTGCGCTCGCAACCCCGAGATGTAATGCATTCCCGGTGCTTCCATGTCGAGGTCCCAGAGCAGGACCTTTTGCGAGCTGCGCGCGAGACTGACGCCGACATTGGCGAGCAAGAGAGAGCGTCCAACGCCACCCTTGAAGCTATAGAAAGTAGAGATGTGGGTCGTCATCGTCACATCGGGGGAGAAGGCGAATCATCGTCCGCCATGAGCGAAGAAAAGCGCGCCATCGTCCCAGGCTTCTCGACGGTGGGCGTTGGGGGCTGCGGGGCGGTAGCCGATGCCAGCTCCAGCTCGCGGCCACGGAATCCCAGACTGATGAGATTGCTGCCCCCCTTGCCAGGAAGCTTCTCGATGAGTTCGTGGGCTTCCAGTCGGCTCAGGATGCGCGACAGGTTGGCCTTTCGGAGATCCAGCTCCCGCATAAGGTCCTGCTGGCTCACGGGCCCACGGGCCCGGGAGAGGTACTCCAGTATGGAGGACACGTGCTCCCGCGCCAGCAACTGCTGAGGCAGCTCACCGCGCAGCGACTCGATGCGCCGCTCCAGGAGCTCACGCAACAGGGACCAGCGCTGGTAGTAGCGTAGGCTCAGGCCGTCCAGATCCTCCTGTCGCAGGGGATGCACCACCTGGACTAGGTGCTCGTTGAACTCCTCGAGCTGTTCTCTCGGTGCGTTCGTCCGGATCAGCTTCAGCAGCCGCTCGCAATAGACGTAGTCCAACACCGCCGCCTTCCGGTCGCTCCAGCGCGAGATGGCTTCGACGGCTTCCAGCAACTCGGGCAACGTGGAGTAGACCGCCACATCTTCGGGGGCACACTCCTCAAGATCGAGCGGCATGAGTAAACTCCTGGCAATAAGCCTGTTTACTCTAGTTTACCAGTCCCGGGCCACTCTTGTTTCCCCCCGACGTCTCGTCGGACCAGATCCACAGGCTCTCTACCTGAAAGGCGTCCGCCTGTTCCGCAGTCTGCTCCTCGGGACTCAGGGCCAGGGACTCCGAGGACGGATCCCCGATGAATCCAGGAGCCGACTGCTCCCCCTGGCGATGCTGGTTGGCGAGCACCGTCCGGCTTCCGTGGGAAGTCCGAAGATCCTTCGCCGCAGCGCGATGGGCGTTCACGCTCGACTGGTTGCCGTACGCTGGAACGAGCAACCACTCCGGACCGAGTACCTTCCAGAGTTCGCGAATGGGGTGGGCGGACTGACAGAAGTCCAGGCAGATGGGGGTGGCCATCAATCCGATGGGTAGCGGCAGGAGCCTGATGCGGCTTCCGGTGAGGATGCTCTCGAATGCCCCCCCCTGACTGAATCGGGTGAGCTTGGTGTGCTCCATCACGACCTGACCGGCGCTGTCCAGCAACTGCGTCCTGTTGAAGGCCTTGCCCTGCTGGGCGGGGTCGGGCTCGTGGAAACTGCCCGGCAGCACCAGGAGGAGCGAGTGGCGGCTGAGGTTCTTCTTCAACCAGCCTTGGATCCGGCGGCGCAGGTCCGGTGTGATGGTGAGTTCGGGGAGGACCAGAACGTGGACCTGCGCCTGGAGGGCACGCTCCAGCAGGCGCTCCACCCGGGACCATCGCGTCTCCGGCGCCTTGAGGTCAACGGCCTGCCAATGGGGAAGCAGGTGCTCGTGCCAGACGATCTCCACGCCATCCTCGAAGTGGTAGATGGCCACTCGCAACGGCTCACGGCGCCCCCGGAGGGCTTCGAGCTTCGTGATGAGGAACTGGGGAGGCCTGACGATTTCGACGCTATAGTCCAGGAACGTCTCCGGGATGACCCAGTGGTGCTTCACCCAGGCGCGCAGGTGCCCGCTGATCTGGCGTTCGACGGAAGACCGGCGTGGGCCCACCGGACGCCGGTAGACCTGGAAGCGCCGTTTCCCGTCCAATGTCACCTGAGCCAGCACCCCTGTGGGTTGGAACCCACTGTTCTCGTTCAGGAATCGGTCCACGACCCTGAGCTTTACGAGGGGCCACATGTCCGCGGGCAACTCCTTGCCCGCATCCAGGAGCGCGATGCCCCGCTCGATCTCCGCCTCAAGCTTGTTTGCCAAGTCCACTACGGTCCGGTACTCCTCATCGTGGAACCAAGCGTGCTTCTCTCCGAGCTGGACGAAGAGTTCGACGAGCAGCCGACGCGCGTAGTTGTTGATCTGCTGATCCGTCATCGTTGCTCGACCGGTTAGACTCGCAGCACACCTAACAGCAGTGATCTCAGGAACTGTTCACGCTCTGGCGTTCAACGTCCTGCCGGGGTAATACGGCGGAGCCAAGCCCCTACGTGGGCAGGAGCGCATCCAGGGGCTACCCCTTGCGGCCGCGCGGCTTGCGCGCGGGCGTGGCCTGGCCGTACACGCGCTGGTAGTCCTTCATGCTGCGCATGATGACCTCGTGCGCCTCGCTGCGATCGTACATCTCGACGATCTCCACCGCGCGCTTGGCCTGGCTGGGAATCTGCTTGTACGTGAGGAAGTAGTGCTTGAGCCGCTCGACGAGCGCGGTCGGCAGCTGCGCCACGTGCTGCAGTGCCCCGTACACCAGGTCCGACTCCAGCACGGCGATGATCTTGTCGTCCGCCTCGTTGCCGTCGACCATGCGGAAGCCGCCCACCGGCACGGCGTGCACCAGCAGCGCGCCGCTCGGAATCACCTTCTCCGTCAGCACGCAGATGTCGAGCGGGTCTCCATCGCCCTTGATGCCCTTGTTCCCGGTGCGCTCGGCGCAGCGCTTCGCCACCAGCTCGTCGCAGTACGTCTGCGGAATGAAGCCGTAGAGCGTGGGGCACTGGCTGGAGAACTGCTGCGGCCGGTCCAGCCGCAGGATGCCCGTCTCCTTGTCGAGCTCGTACTTCACCGTGTCGGTGGGCACCATCTCGATGTACGCGGTGACGGTCTCGGGAGACTCGTCACCCGGGGAAATGCCGTGCCAGGGATGGGCCTGGAAACTGTGGGTCTGCGGCTTCTTGTTGGCCATGTCACTTCTCAAACGAACTCATGGGCCGGGAACAGGAGGACATCCGAGATGGACTCCACGCCCAGCAACAGCATCAGGATACGGTCCAGCCCCACGGCGATGCCCGCCGAGGGCGGCATGTGGCCTACCGCGTCAAGGAACCGCTCGTCCAGTGGATACACGGCCCGGCCCGCATTGCGCCGGAACTCCTGTTCCTCGACCAGGCGGGCGCGCTGCTCCACCGCGTCCGTCAGCTCGGAGAAGCCGTTGGCCAGCTCCAGCCCCCGGGCGTACAGCTCCGTACGCTCGGCCACCGCCGGGTCCCCCGGCTTGAGCCGCGCCAGCGAGGCCATGGAGGCCGGGTACTCCGTCAGGTAGGTCGGCCGCTCCCACCCCAGCTTCCCCTCCACCTTCTGCAGGAACAGGTGGAAGAAGACATCGTCGAAGCTGGTGGCATCTCCCGTGCGAACCCCCGCCGCCTCCGCCGCCCGCTTCAGCGAGGGCCCATCCGCGCAGGCCCGCAGGTCCACGCCCGTCTCCCGGAGCACCGCGTCCCTCACGGACAGCCGCTCGTAGGGCGTGCGGCGGAAGAAGCCATCGCCCCCCACCGCCTGGTCCGCCTCCGCCAGCGCCCCCTCCAGGTCCGCCATGATGGCGTGGTAGTCCGCCCGGGGCCGGTAGAACTCCAGCAGGGTGAACTCGGGGTTGTGGGTCCGAGACACCTCTCCGTTTCTGAATACCTTGCAAATCTGGAAGATGGGACCCGCGCCATCGGCGAGCAGGCGCTTCATGGCGTACTCGGGGCTGGTGTGCAGGTAGAGGGTGCGGCGCTGGCCCACGTCCGTCTCGGGGACGAAGGGCGCCTCGAAGGCGGTGATGTGGGGCTCCATCCCCGGGGCGGGGATGAGGAGGGGGGTCTCCACCTCGAGGTAGCCGAGCTGGGTGAAGAAACGGCGGAGGGCTCCGTAGAGCGCCTGCCGGCCGGCGGCCGAGCGCCACTGGACTGGATTGGGCATGAGCGCGGCGGAAGTTACATTGCGCGTCCCATGCGCCCAAGGCTTCCCGCACTCCTCCTGACCCTCAGCCTCAGCACCCTCGGTGGGTGCGTCACCACGCCCAAGGCGCCTCCCCCTCTCACCGAGGAGCAGCAGCTCGCCGCCGAGGTGGCGCGGCTCGCCTCCGACGCGGCGGACCTGCTCAAGGCGCAGGACCTGCTCGTGTGGAGCTACTGGTCCGAGGGGGCCCGCGCCGACGTCGCCTCCACGTACGTGGGCAGGGAGACGCTGTTCAGCCTCGACAACATCCGGAAGATCGACCGGCTGCGCCAGCGCACCACGGAGCCGCGCGAGCTGCGCGCCCTCACGGCGCTCCAGTCGCACTTCGCGGGCGAGTACCTGTCGCAGCAGCTCGCCGAGGTGAACGACGCCATCGCCAACCTGGAGGCGTCGTTGACCTTCCAGGTGGACGGCCGCGAGGTGCGCTGGAGCGAGCTGGAGCGGTTGCTCGCCAACGAGCGCAGCGCGCCCAGGCGCAAGGCCCTCTACACCGCGGCCACGCCGGCCCTGGAGCGGCTCAACCCGCTCATCCAGCGGCGCGAGCAGCGCACGGAGGAGCTGGTGCGCGAGCTGGGCTACCCCTCGTACGAGGCCTTTGGCGGGGAGCTGCGGCAAGCGGACCTGGGCCGGCTGGCCCTGCTGGCCGAGGAGGTGCTGCAGGCCACCGAGGCGCCCTACAAGGACGTGATGGAGCGGCTGGCCCAGCGCGAGCTGGGGATGCCCTTCACGAACCTCACCCGGGCGGACCTGCCGCGGCTGTTCCGCCCGCGCGAGGTGGATGGCTTCTTCCCCAAGACCGAGCTGCTGCTGCGCGCGCACGGCACGCTGTCGGGGATGGGCATCGACCTGGGCGGCATGAAGAACGTGCGCATCGACGCGCGCGAGGGCGTGAAGCGCAAGAATCCGCGCCCGTTGTCGCTGGGCATCGAGGTGCCCGGGGACGTGCGGCTGTCGGTGCGGCCCGTGGACGGGGCGCTGGAGCAGTCGCGGCTGTTGCACGAGTTCGGCCACACGCTGCACTACGCGTACACGAAGGAGCCGCGCTTCGAGCTGGCCAAGCTGGGCAACCCCACCGTCACCGAGGCGTACGCGGCCCTCTTCGAGGACCTGACGGAGGACCCGGTGTGGCTGGAGGAGCACGCGGGGCTGACGGGGAAGGACCGGGCCACGTACCTGGCGGCCACGAGCGCCCACAAGCTGTTCCTCATCCGCCGCGCCGCGGGCCGGCTGCTGTACCAGCTCGCGCTGCACCGGCAGGAGGAGGGCGTGGACGCCCGCGAGCTGTACAAGGCCATGCTCGAGCGCGTGGACGAGATGCCCGCGACGAAGGACGACGTGGCGCGCTACCTCGTGGAGCAGGAGGACTTCTTCCAGTCGGCGGACCACTTCCGCGCGTGGTTCCTCGCGGGCCAGTTGCAGGGCCAGCTCAAGGCGCGCTTCGGCCCGTCCTGGTGGCACGAGCCGGATGCCGGGAAGTTCCTCCAGGGGCTGTGGGCGCACGGCAACGCGCTCTCCGCGCGCGAGGTGGCCGACAGCATGGGGGAGAACGGCATCGCCCCGGACGTGCTGCTGCTGCGGCTGGGCACCACCCTGGGCGTCCCCATCAAGCTGGATGCCCGGGATGAGAGTGTCGCTCCGTCCGAGGCCCCCGCGGGCCCCACCGCCCCCGAGCCCACCGCCCCGGCCACTCCCGAGAACACCCCGGCGGCCCCCGAGCAGGCTCCGGCCGCCGAGCCCCCTCCGGCCACGCCCGTGACTCCCGCCCCCGCGCCCCCGCCCACCTCGGCGGCCACGTGCCCGGCGAAGAAGCCCCTTCAGGCCCGTGCCTCGAAGTCGAAGGCCTCGAAGGTCCGCAAGGCCGAGTCCCGCCAGGCCCGCGCCTCGAAGCCCGGCAAGGCCTCGGCCCCCAGGAAGAAGGACGGACTCCGCCCGGGACACGGACACAAGACCCGGCGGTAGGAACACGAAGGCCCCCGCCCGGAATCACGGACGGAGGCCTCGGGGGACAACTCGGGAGCCCAGATACCCTCACCCCGTCCCTCTCCCGGGGGGAGAGGGGAAATGGGGGCAGTTGGGGCACCTCGAGGCGGACGGCTACAGCAGCTTCATCAGCTCCGCGCGCTTGGCGTTGTACTCCTCATCCGACAGCACGCCCGCGTCCTTCAGCTCCTTCAGCTCCTTCAGCCGCTGCGCCGGGGTGCGCGTGTCCGCGGGTGCCGCCGCGGGAGCCGGCTGCTGCGGCTGCTGCTGGTGCTGCTGCTGATTCTGCTGCTGCTGGTTCGTGAACATCTGGGCCATGCCGAAGCCCATGCCCATGCCCATGCCCTGCAGCCCCGCGCCAGCGCCGCTGCCGTCGCCGCCCTTGGCCATGCCCTCGGCCGCGCCCAGCATCGCCTGGCCCTGCGCGTACTGCTGGAAGCCGCCCGCCAGCCGCGAGTACGCCACGTCCTTCGACAGCTTCTTCAGCGTCGCCTCGTCCTCCTCCTTGATGCTGACGTGGAAGTTCCCCATCCGCACCACGGTCATGCCGTACGTGTCCACGTGCGGCTTCAGGCCGGCGATCACCTCGGTCTCGATCTCCTCGGTGTACGCGCCGCTCGTCACGTCCAGCAGCGGCCAGCGCTTCTTCACCAGCAGCTCGGCGATGCGGTCCCGCGTCACCTTGAGCACCTGGTTCTTGAACCAGCCCAGGAACTCCGCGTTGCTGGTGCGGCCCATGCCCACCAGGCCCACCACGAGCTTCTCCGGCTCCGTCACCCGGACGGAGAAGTCGCCGTACACCATGGTGCCGATGCCCAGCCCCGTCTCCGGGTCGCGCACGTCACCGATGGGGCCTCCGAACTTCACGCCCGTGAACTCGCGCGTGGAGACGAAGAAGACCTCGGCGATGAACAGGTTGCCGCCGGTGAAGCCCTCCACGAAGCGCGACAGGAACGGGATGTTGCTGGTGTCCAGCTGGTGCCGCCCCGGCCCCAGCTTGCCCTCCACCTTCCCGTCCTTGACGAAGAGGGCGACCTCGTCCGCATCGACGGTGAGCTGGGTGAGCATCCGGATGTTCTTCTCCGGATACTTGTAGACAATCTCGCCCTTCGCCTCGTCGGCGCGCGCGATGAAGTTCCGCTTCGCCTCGTCCTTGATCGTACCGAAGAATCCCATCGTGCTTTCGTCGCCTCCAGAGACCGCGTCGACTACCGGGAGCCACGCCGCCTACCCCTGCTAAACGCATAGCGACCGGGCCCATTGCATGCCCGCCGATCGCACCACCCCCGGCCTGTCCAGGGAACATGCCAGAGGTTCCGCACCCTTGGCCAGTCAACCCGGCATTCCCCCGTCCGCCCGGCTACCCCCACCGGCTGATCAGCCGCTCCCGGTCCAGCAGGCGGACACTCGCCCACAGCAGGGCCACGTCGAGCAGCAGCACCACCGCGCCCTGCACCGCGTAGTACACCAGCCCGGCATTCAAGAAACCCGCCACCTGGCCGGCCACCAGCCCCACGAGCGGGAGCACGATGAGCGCGGAGAGCTGCTGGGCGGTGCGGGCCTCGGCGACGCGCGCGGAGATGAGCACCGCCACGCCGTTGCCGAAGAAGGCGAAGAGCGGCGCCAGCACGAGGACGCCGAAGAGCCACAGGGTGTTGGGCAGCATCGGCCCCTGGCCCAGCGGCCACGCCACCACGTCCACGCCCACGCACAGCAGCGCGAAGGCCGTCCAGGTGATCAGCAGCGCCGGCACCAGCGAGGCCAGGCTCTTGCCCGCCACCAGCTCCATCGCCGTCACCGGCGAGGCCAGCAGCGGCTCCAGGGTGCGCCGCTCCTTCTCCCCCGCCACGCTCTGCGAGGAGATGAGGATGGGGACGAACACCGGCATCACCAGGAACATGCCGAACCAGTCCAGCAGCGTGCGCTCCACCAGGAAGCGCCCCGCGTTGGCGTTCAGGGGCAGCGTCGGATCGTAGTAGAGGGCGAGCACCCGGAGGTTGCCGTCGTGCGGATCGCGCACGTACGTCCAGACGACGATCATCGGAACCACGACCAGCACCAGGGGCAGCGCCGCCATGCCCAGCAACAGCACCGGGTTCCTGCGCAGATCCAGGAAGTCCTTCCAGAAGACGGCCAGTGCGCGGCGGGAACGGAACGCCATGCTCACACCTTCCCCTCGCGAATGAGCTCCAGGTAGACCTCCTCGAGCGGACGCTGGGCCGGCACCGCGCTGTGCACGCGGGCTCCCGAGCCCACCAGGCATGCCACCACGTCCGGGGCCTGCGCCTCGTCCGCCAGCATCACCCGCAGCCGCGCGCCCTCGGCGAGCACGTTGGGCGCGAAGGGCAGCGCGGACAGGGCCTGGACGTAGCGCTCGGCCTCGCCCTCCACCTTCACCTCCAGCGCGCTGCCCGTGCGCCGCAGCTCGTTCACCGGGGCCATGGCCAGCAGCCGCCCCTTCACCACCGCCACCCGCGTGCACAACCGCTCCACCTCGGCCAGGTTGTGCGAGCACAGGACGATGGTGCGTCCCTCCGCCGCCAGCTCCGCCACCGCGTCGCGCACGGTGCGCGCCGACTCGGGGTCCAGGCCGCTCGTGGGCTCGTCCAGGAAGATGACCTTGGGGTCGTGCACCAGCGTGCGCACGATGGCCAGCTTCTGCCGCATGCCCTTGGAGAAGCCGCCGCAGGGGTCGTTCTCGCGGCCCGCCAGCCCGAAGCGCTCCAGGTACGATTGGGCCCGAGGCCACACCTGGCGCTCGTCCAGCTCGTGCAGCTTCATGAAGAAGCGCAGGTTGTCGCGCGCGCTCAGCCGCTCATAGAGCCCGGGCTGCTCGGTGAGCAGGCCCACCACGCGCCGCAGGGCCTCGCCGTCCGTGCGCACCGAGTGCCCCCAGACGCGGGCCTCCCCCTCCGAGGGCTGGAGGAGGCCGGTGAGCATGCGCACCGTGGTCGTCTTCCCGGCGCCGTTGGGCCCGAGCAGACCGAACACCTCGCCGGGGCGGACGTCGAAGTCCAGCCCCTCCACGGCGGTGCGAGAGCCAAAGCGCTTGGCCAGTCCCTGGACGGAGATGCCGCTCAATCGATGGTCACCAGGATGAACTTGTTGTTGATGTCACGGTCGATGACGGTGACGGTCTTGTCGGCGCCCGCGGCCTGCTTGAGCAGGGGGAGGCGGTTGTGCTCCACCAGGGCCCACTCGCGGCCGGGCTGGTCCACGAAGGGCTTGAGCTTGGGCGCCTCGCGGATCTGCTTCACCTGGTTGCGCGAGTAGAACGTCTCGCCGCGCCAGTTCATCAGGAAGGCGGTGATGGGCTCGTCCGGCTTGCGCTGGGCGTAGTAGCGCCAGAACAGGTCGCGCTGCGTCCAGTGGTGGGACAGGTCCACCCAGTGGCCCCAGTTGAACCAGAGGGCGAAGCCGGCCGCGAGCGCCCAGAAGGTGCCGTACAGCATCACCCGCGCGCGCTGCATCGCCGCCACCACCGCCAGGCCCCCGGCCACCGTGAAGACGAAGCCCATGGCCATCTTCACGTTGACGGGCTCGGACAGGGACTTGAGGAGCGAGTCGCCCGCGGGCGGCACGCGGACGGTGCGCACGAGGCCCAGGGCGCCGCCCAGCAGCAGGGCCGCGGCGAGCACCCACAGCCCGGTACGGGACTCCTCGCCGGCCCGGTACGCCTGCCAGGCCACCCAGCCGCCCACGAGGAACAGGGCCCCGCCCATCAGGGGGCTGGCGGACACCGCGCCGCGCAGGGCCATGGGCACGAGGAAGGCGAGCCCCAGCGCCAGGCACAGCAGCGCCACGCCGCGCTCGTACACCGAGGACTTGCCCTTGTCGGAGAACGCGCCCACCGCGAGCCAGGCACCCACCGAGAGCAGCACCAGCGTCAGCAGGTCGCCCATCCACAGCGGGCGGGAGACGAACATGGCGATGGGCCGGGTGACGAGCTCGTTGGGGTAGGGCCGGTCGTAGTTGTAGACGAAGAGGTCGGTGAAGTTCTTCGGGTTGTTGGCCAGGTCATGGCCCACGAGGATGAAGAGGATGAGCCCGAAGACGAGGCTCATCGCATGGGCGGAGATGCCCTCCTCCCAGAGCCGGTCCACGAAGAGGGCGATGAGGACGGCCATGCCCGGGAGCACCGGGAAGACGTAGTGGTGGAACTTGGTGGCCGAGGAGGCCAGCAGGGTGAAGGAGAAGGCCACCCACAGCGCGGCCATGAGGGCCAGCTGGTCCGCCTTGTCGCGCGAGCGCGGCCGCAACCGCGACACCAGCGCGAAGGCACCGGGCACCAGCGCCACCCAGGGGAACATGCCGAAGCCGCCCTGCTCGATGAAGTAGATGAAGGTGCCGCCGGGCGTGGTGGTGTGCACGCCCGCGCTCAGGCGGTTGAGGTGGTCGTGGATGAAGAAGCGGTACCAGAAGAGCTTGCCCTCGTCGTCCACGCCGTCGAAGAGGCACAGCACGAGGTACCAGGGCACGGCCACCGCGCAGAACACGAGGATGCCGGTGCCCAGCTTCATCTTGTACATCTGCGCCCACAGCACCGGCATGGGGCGCTTGCCCTCGCGCACCTCGGCGCGGAAGGGGGCCTCCAGCAGCCAGCGCAGGTGCGCGTTGAGGCTCGCCGCGTCATAGGGGATGACGGCGAAGAGGGCGTAGAGCACGAGGATGACGGCCGGCAGGCCCACGCCCAGCAGGCCCTTGGCCAGGGTGGACAGGCCCGCGAAGACGTAGAAGGCGTACCACCACGCGGCGCGGTGCTTCGTGATGTCGTCGTCCAGCTGGCCGATCATCGCGCACGCCATGGCGCACACCAGCGTGGTGACGAAGGGCGTGTCCGTCACCGTCTGCCGGGTGAGCAGGAAGTAGAGCGGCATGGTGGCCAGCACGAAGCCGGTGGCCAGGCCCGCGCGCCGGTTCACCACCCGCGCCACGGCCAGCGACAGCAGCGACACCGCGGCGATGCTCAGCAGGGCGAAGGGCATCCGCATGCCCCACTCGGTGTAGAGGCCCAGGGCGCCCTCGGTGCGCATCGTGCCCACCACCTGCATGCCCAGCGCCTGCATCCACATGGTGAGCGGCGGCTTGGAGAAGAACCACGCGTTCTCCCAGAAGGGGTACACGTAGTCCCGGCGCTGGACCATCTCGCGGCCCACCTCGCCGTAGTGCGTCTCCCAGGGGTCCCACAGGCCCACCGCCCCCAGGTAGGGGATGAAGAGCAGCGCCGCGAAGGCGGCTGTCGCCAACGCCACGCGCAGCGTCGGCTCCAGCGCCATCCAGCGCTTCGCCCACGACTCCTGGTGGATGCCCTTGCCGAGGATGGCCTCGGTGAAGGTCCGCGGCTCCTGCTGCTGCTCTCCGTTGCTCGACACGGGGAAAGACGCCTCCGTCCGCATGGGCCCACGCTCCGGGCGTGGGTCGCGGCCTTATATCCCCCCCTCCCGCCCCGGTCGACCTCCGCCAGAGCCTGATATCGTGCACTCCGTCGCGCCCCACCTCTTGCCAGGCCGGTCCCCAGGCGGGGGCATGCGGCTTGAATCCACCCCCTCGGAGGCCTGCCCATGATGACGGCCGTGCTCCTCGCCCTCCTGCTCTCGCAGTCCGGAGGCCCCGAGGCTCCCTCGGAGACAGCCCCCCCGGGACAGACCATGAGGTTCGCTCCTCCGGAGTCTCCTCTGCCCTCCCTGGTCCATGGGAAGGCCATCTCGTGTGCCTCGATCGGGCCCTCGCCCCAGGTGCCCTCGGGCCGCTACCGGCTGCAGTGCGACGAGTCCACCCGGCGCTGCCTCGCCGCGCCCGCGAACGAGCTGGAGGCGGACGGTACGGAGAGTGCCCGCCCCCTCGAGCGCACGGCGCCCTGCCATGAGCTGGCCCCGGGCCTCCTCCAGCGGCTCGCCGAGGGCTACACCTTCGTGCCCGCCATCGCCGAGGCGCCTCCCGGGTGGTACCGCGACGAGCGCGGCCGGGTGATGCAGTTCAACTTCGACCTGCACCGGCGCGTGTGGTTGGGAGGCGCGTGGGCGCCGCTGTGGCGCACGGGCGAGCCGCGCGCCCTGTCCCGGGGCCGGGTGGACTTCGGCATCATCACCGAGGTCCCCGACGGCGAGCGGATGATGCGCCGCTTCACCGTACTGGACACCGAGCTGGTGCTGGGGGAGCAGTCGTCGCTGGATGCCACGCTGCTGCGCTACGACACCAACGTCCGGCAAGACAAGCCGCCCATCCGGGTGACCACCTTCCTCGGCAAGCCGCGCCGCTGGGACTTCACCTTCGACATGGGCGGATGGCTGGAGGTGCTGCGCCTGGAGCTGCTCCGCCGCGGTGGCGTCGACCACGTCTTCTACACCTTCATCTCCGGGCACCTGACGCTGGACCTGTGGCACTCGAGGGACCTGGCCTCGTACGTGCGCGTGCGGGCCGGCCCCTCGCTGGAGTACGACCGCACCCACGGCTTCTTCACGCTCGTCCCCGGCGCCGTGGCCGAGGGGAACCTCACGCTCGACCCGAACGGCTTCCACCACCTCACCTTTGGCGCCGAGGTGGAGAAGCTCCTCCTGGACCAGCAGGTGGAGGGACGGACGCACCACCCGGAGCGGCTGAGGGTGCGTGCCGGCTACGAGCTCATCCTCCTGGCCATCAACGACCAGCCCTTGAGCCTGGTGCTCGAGGGGCGGGGCCAGTGGCGCACGGACCTCGTGGACGAGCGTCCCGTCTGGGAGTGGTCCGCGAACACGGGCCTGCGCTTCTCGCTGTGGGCGCCCGCCCGCCGCTCCGCGCCCCTGGCGGCCTCTCGCTGAGGAACGGCCGGGATGCTCGCGCTCACGCTCGCGCTGCTGCTCGCCAGTGCCTCCGGGCAGGGAGAGGACTGTGCACGCGCGGACGAGGCCGGGGACCGTTTTCCCATCTGCTTCGACCCGGGCAACGGGCTGCTCCTCGGAGCCGGGCCCGCCGTGCAGGGGGGCGCGGTCACGCCCGAGCTCCATGCCGGCATCCTGTTGCGCACCGAGCGGACGAGCCGCAGCAAGGGCACGCCCTGGCTCAACACGCACCGGCTGTTCGTCACCCGGGCCCGGAGCGGCACCGCGCGCCTGGGACTGACGGCCACGCTCTACGAGGGCAACCTCCGCCGCCACCTGGAGGAGGGCTTCATCCTCGTGCCCACCGCGCGCCCGGTGCGCATCCCCTTCCCGTTCGACCTCACCCTGGCGATGCGGCTGGGGCACTACGAGCGGCGCGTCTGGGAGGGGCCGGGCTGGACGTTGGAGACGGGGCGCGCCGCGCTGTTGCTGGATCCGGTGCGTGCGAGCACGGCGCGGGTGTGGCTCGGCGTGGGGCCGGCGGCGAGTCACATGCTGCGCAGCTCGCGCGCGGGCATGGAGCATGAGTTGTCTCCGTTCACCACGCTGTTGCTCGACGCGGGTTATGAGACGGAGGACGGGTGGTGGACGGCGCGCATCACGGCACTCGCCGGGTGGACGGTGGGCCTCGATGGCGGGATGCGCTTCCGGACGCGCGAGGAGGTGGGCCTGGAGCGGCTCCTCATCGCCGTGAATGATCAGCCGGTGTGGCTGCGGCTCTCCGCGGCGCATGCACACGCGGATGCGGGGGTCGCCCGGGTGGACGAGTGGTCCGCTGGATTGGGGCTTACCGTGAGGGTCTGGAGCGCACGGTAAGGTCCACTACAGCGCCAGCCGCACCGAGGCGAGCACCTGGTCGTTGCGGTTGAAGTAGCCGAATGCACTGAAGGACGGACCCCCGTACACCTCGGCCGCGAGCCCCACGTGCACATGCTCGCTCACGCGCCAGCCCACCCGTGGCGCCACGAGAAAGGAGCGCTGGATGGGCTCGAAGGCCCCACGCATCCCCACCTGCAGCCGTCCCTCCAGCAGCGAATACCCGACGTCCGCCACCAGCAGGTGGAAGAAGGCCGTGCGCTCCCGTCCACGCGCCGTGCCCGGCTCCAGCAGGAAGAGCACCTCCTGCGCACCCACGTTCGGCACCGCGAGCCCGGTATAGGTGACGGAGTAGACGAGGTCCGACTCCTCCGCCTGTGACGCGCCCACCACCCAAGACACCGCGGGCTTGCGCAGTGGCCGCAGCCGGTCGCCGTAGAACGTCCGCGAGGGACTGAAGCCCACGTCCACATCGAGCTGCGTGGGCCCCACCAGCGTGCTCGCCTCGGCGGCCAGCACGTGCTGGCGCGCATACCGGCCGGTGGCGAGCGACTCGCCCGCGCTCAATCGGTCCTGCAAGGAGAGCAGCAGCGCCGCATCCACCGGCTCGCCGCGCTCCCGGGAGCGCAGCAGCGTCTCCAGCTCGGGGTCGAGCGTCACCTGGGGCTGCTTCTCGTTGGCCCATACCCACGAGCCCCCCAGCTTCACCCGGCTCACGTCACCGGTGACGCGCAGGCCCACGTCGCCCGGCAGGCCCGGCCGCTGCGTCTCCAGCAGGCGCGGCTGCAGTCCGTCCTCCACGGAGGCATCCACGGAGACGGGCACCGGCACACCCAGCGGTGGCTGCAGCAGCGCCACGTCCTGGCCGAACACGTCGTAGCGGTCCGCGAAGAAGAAGGGCACCCACACAGCGGTGACGGACAGCGGCCCCACCGAGGCGAGCGCCCGCGCGGCGAAGACGGGCAGCTTCAAGTCCTCCGGCTCGAGCTGCACGAAGCTCTGGCGCAGCTCGCGCGGGTTGAGCACGTCCGAGGGCGCGAAGAAGGGGTTGGCCCCGAAGGCCAGCGTCTGCTGCCCCACCCGCACGTCCACCCACCGGGTGTACACGTCGAGGAAGGCCTCGCCCAGGAAGGGCTCGAAGGAGGACTTCTCGCGCTCGAAGCCCTTCTGGGCCCCGCCGCGCCACAACGCCCGCCCCTCCACCACCAGCCGCAACGCGGGGCTCAGCTTCACGTCCGTGGCGAGCGACGCCCTCCCCCACCCATCCACCACGTGCTCGCCGAGGCCGTCCTCCCGGGCGGGCTCGAAGCCGGTGTCCACGCCCCCCAGCAGCCGCACGTCCCCCCGCACCGTCACCGTGGGCGACACGGGCGCATCCGAGGAGAACTCCTCCAGCGGCTCGGCTTGCTGTGGGGCCGCCAGTGCGAGCGCGGGCACCAGGGCCAGCAGCGAGGGCAACCCGTGTCTCACCCGCGCTCCAGGGCCCGCTCGGTGAAGGCCTCGTCGCCGAGCTGCACCTCTTCCAGCTTCAGCACCTCGAGCGTCGTGCGCGAGCCCGTCTGCAGGTTCTCCATCACCGCCTCCGCGGCGACGAACCGGTCCTTGAACTTCTTGAGCCGCACGGCGCGGTACACCTTGAGCGGCTTGCCCTCGCGGTCCGAGTACTCGGCCTTCACCGGCACATCGGTCTCCTTGTCCACGTAGAGCCTCACCTCGCCGTAGGGGGAGTCCGGCCCGGCCTTCCCGCGCAGCACGTGGGCGAGCCGATCCAGCACCTTCGTCTCCCCCACCAACCGGAGCGACTCGTCGCGCTCGCCGCCCGAGCCCCCCAGGTCCGCGTAGTTGAAGTCCGTCTCCATGAAGGACTGGCCCCGCTGCCCCTTGGCCACCTTGCGCACCCGCTTCAGCTTGGGCAGGTACAGGGAGATATCCGCCGGCTCGCCCGGGGCGCCCTCCACGGTGAGCACCGCCACGCCCGCCACCCCCGCCGGCTGCGAGAAGCGCGCGAGCGAGTGCAGGCGCCCCCCCACCCGCTTCGCCGTGGAGGTGAGCACCTGCTCCTTGCGCCGGCCGTCCTTCAGCACCGTGGTGAGCTTCAACTCCGCGCGCAGGCCCAGCAGGTTGAGGGCTCCCCGCTCCCGGCTCCGGCGGGCGATGTCCGCCGCGGAGTCCTCGGCCATCACCGGGGGAGCCAGCAGGAGCGCCACCGCCACGGCGCACAGGAGGGGGGCGAGCTTGTTCCGCATGGCGCGGACTCTAATCCCCTGCTCCCCTCCCGCCAGCCCCTCGGGTGCCCGGCCCCTCATCCCCCCGCTTCCGCCTCCTTATATGCGGGAGGCCTGATCCCGGCTCGCGGCCATCTGTCCGATAGACAACCGACCCACCCAGGCCCCTTCCTGCGGGAAAAGCCCTGTCGTTTGGGGAGGATGCCCTCCTTGAGCTACCCATGGGCATTCTGCTATAGCTGTAAGGGGACCCGACCCGTGCTGAAGCTCATCATCGAAGACGACGAGGGGCGAAAGACCGTAGTCCCCTTCGTGCGCGACGAAATTACGATCGGCCGCCAGGAGGGGAATACGATCCGCCTGACGGAGCGAAACGTATCTCGCCGCCACGCACGCCTGGTGCGCCAGAACGGGCACGTGCTGGTGGAAGATCTGGGTAGCTATAACGGGGTGCGCATCAACGGCGAGCGCATCCAGGGACAGACCCAGGTCGCCGACGGGGACCTCATCCAGATCGGCGACTACGATCTGGCGCTCCAGAAAGAGGCCGCCGCGCAGCCTCCGGCCCCGCCTCCTTCCCAGGTGGGTGCGCCCACCATCCGCATGCCTTCCTCGGCCCTCCAGGCCGCCCTGGACGAAGCCCAGACCAAGGCCCTCCAGGCCGCCCAGGCCAAGACGGAGCTGGACGTTCCCGCCCACCAGGACGAGGAAGAGGAGCAGCAGGAGGAGCACGACGACGCTCCCACGCCGTCCCCGGCCGAGCAGCGCCGCCACTCCACCGCGGTGATCCGCATGGATCAGGTGGAGATGAACCGGCCCCGCAAGGTGGCGGCGGTGGAGGCCGACGAGGCCCCGCACCTGCTGGTGGTGAGCGCCGAGCTCAAGGGCCAGGAGTTCGCCTGCATCCGCACGGAGATGCGGATCGGCCGCACCGACGACAACGACATCGCCATCGACCACCGCTCGCTGTCGCGCACGCACGCCAAGCTCGTCCGCGAGGACTCCGGCGAGTGGCGCATCATCGACATGCAGTCGGCCAACGGCATGGCCGTCAACGGCGAGAGCTACGCGCAGGCCTCGCTCGCGCACGGTGACCTCATCGAGCTGGGCCACGTGAAGCTGCGCTTCATCGGCCCCGGCCAGAGCACCGACGGGCTGACGCACGATGGCACCGCCCGGGGCTCGAAGAAGGGGCTCGTGCTGGCCCTCGCGGGCGTGCTGGTGCTCGGCGCGGTGGGCGGCGGCGCCTGGTTCGTGTTCGGCCAGCAGCCGGCCACTCCCGTCACCCCGCCCGCGCCCGTCGCGGTGGACACCCGTCCGCCCGAGCCGCAGCAGCCGGCCAACCCGCAGCCGCAGAACCCGGCCCCGGCGCCCACCGAGAACGGCCCCGGGCTCGCCGAGCAGCTCAAGAGCGCCCGGGCCGCCATCGACGCGCGGGACTTCGACGCGGCGGTGAAGACGCTCGAGTCCATCCAGGACGCCAACGGCCAGCGCCCCACCGAGGCCCAGGAGCTGCTCGACCAGGCCAAGGCGGAGCAGGAGTCCAAGCAGAACCTCGACCAGGCCCAGAAGTCCTTCGACGAGGGCCGCCACCAGGAGGCCCTGCCCTTCCTGGAGGCCGCCGAGGGCACGCTCGCCTTCGCCGAGGAGCACGCCGCCCTGAAGGAGAAGGTGGAGGCAGCCATCGCCGCCGCCAAGGGGGGCACCCCGGGCAAGACGCAGGTCGCGGGTGGCAAGACGCCGCCGCGCCCCACGCCTCCGGGCCCCACCACGGAGCAGCAGGCCAAGCAGCTCTTCGACGACGGCTACATGCTGTTGCGCAAGGCGCAGCTGCCCGAGGCCGAGTCCGTCCTCCGCAAGTGCATCAACCTCGATCCCACCTATGCCCAGTGCTACCTCGCGCTCGGAACGGTGATGGCCCGGCGCAACCGCCCGGACGAAGGCGCGCAGTACTACCGCGAGTTCCTACGGCTCGCGCCCAATCACGAGATGGCTCCCAACGTCAGGAAGCTCGTCGCTGACTACGACAAGAGCCAGAAACAACCGGGAGGCGGCAAGTAGGCCGACGGCTCCCGCGTACGCCGCTCCCCCGCGGCGTGTGCGGAGTCCCGGCCTTCGGGCTTCCCCCCTCACACGAGGAGAAGGTTCGTGCAGATTCGTATCCTGGTGGTCGATGATGAGCAGGACAACTGCGACTACCTCAAGCTCGTCCTGATGCGCGAGGGCTATGACGTCGTCACCACGACGGACCCCACCAAGACGGTGGAGATCCTCCGCAGCGCCGACTTCCACCTCGTCATCCTGGACATGATGATGCCGGTCATGTCCGGCACCGAGGTGCTGGAGCAGATCCGCAAGCACGACACGGACGTCGCCGTCATCGTGGCCACCGCCTACCCGACGGTGGA
Organism: Archangium sp.; assembly: GCF_057119385.1. Classification (NCBI taxonomy): domain Bacteria; kingdom Pseudomonadati; phylum Myxococcota; class Myxococcia; order Myxococcales; family Archangiaceae; genus Archangium; species Archangium sp. The sequence goes on from NZ_DBNGVP010000047.1 coordinate 57,973, forward strand.
CACGGCCGTGGCCTCGCTGAAGAACCAGGCCAGCGACTACGTGAAGAAGCCCATGGAGCCGGACCAGTTCCTCGGCGCCGTGCGCAACGCGCTGGCCAAGAAGGGTCTGTCCCAGGACCCCGAGGCGGACCTGCACCGCGCCATCGGCCGCACCATCCGCGACGCGCGCAAGACGCAGGACCTCACGCTCAAGCAGCTCGCTCGCCGCACCGGCCTGTCCGTCTCGCTGCTCTCGCAGATCGAGCGCGCCGAGTCCTCGGCCTCCATCTCGTCGCTCTACAAGATCGCCTCCGCGCTCCAGCTGCGCATGGGCGAGCTCTTCGGCGACACCTGAGCCGCGGGCGGGCGGCCCGCCTCACTGGCCGCGGAACCGGGGCGTGCGTTTCTCCAGGAACGCCGCCTTGCCCTCCCGGGCATCCTCGCTGGCGAAGGCGCGGGCCCGCACCTCGCGCAGGTGCGCCCGCTCCTCGTCGGACAGGGCCGCCCGCGTGAGCAGGCGGAACGTCTCCTTCATCCCCGACACCGCCAGCGGAGCCTGGCCGGCGAGCGTCCGGCACAGCTCCAGTGCCCGCTTCTCGGCGTCGGCCGCCGGCAGGCACTCATCCAACAGGCCCCAGGCGAGCGCGTCCTTCGCGTCCAGCCGGCGGCCGGTGAGGAAGAGGTTCTTGGCACGCGCCACGCCCACCAGCCGGGCCGCGCGCATCAGCCCGTCCGGTGAGTAGACGATGCCCAGCCGCGCCGGAGGCATGCTGAAGAGCGCGTCCTCCGCGCCGATCCGGAAGTCGCACGAGGCCGACAGATCGAAGCCCGCCCCGAAAGCCGGCCCCCGCACCAGCGCCACGCTGGGCAGCGGCAGGGCCTCCAGCCTCGCCAGGCACGCCATCAGCGCGTCGTCCGGCAGGCGGTCCCCCGAGGGCGCCGCCAGCAGATTCAGGTCATAGCCCGAGCAGAAGGCACCGCCCTCGCCCTGGATGAGGACGGCGCGCGCCCTGCCGGCAGCCGAGGCCAGCGCCTCGTCCAGGCGGGCCACCTGGCTGTCGTCGAGCGCGTTGCGCCGCGCCGGGTTGGACAGCGTGAGGACGCGGACACCGTCGTCCCGGTCCTCCACATGCAGGGCGGACGGCTGCACCGCGCGCGCCCGCTACTCGAGCACCACGAGGACGTCACCCTCGTTGACCGGCTGCGACTCCTTGCAGCGGATCTCCTTCACCGTGCCGTCCTCGGTGGCCTCCACGGGCATCTCCATCTTCATGGACTCCAGGATGACGAGCGTGTCACCCGAGGAGACCTTCTGCCCGACCTTGACCTCGATCTTCCACACCGTCCCGGTGATGTGCGCCGCCACGTCCGCCATCGCTGTGTCCTCCGCAAGGGTACTGCGTGTGCTCTGGGTGCTGCGAGGTAGGGGTCCCGCCCCGGCTACGGCTTCGCGTAGTTGTCCAGGAAGCGCGTGTTCAGGTCTCCCGCGCGGAAGACCGGCTCCTGGAGGATGCGCAGGTGCAGGGGGATGTTCGTCTTGATGCCCTCGATGCGGAAGTTCTGCAGCGCCGCGATGGAGCGCTCGATGGCCTCAGCGCGCGTGGCGCCCGAGACGATGAGCTTGGCGATCATGGGATCGTAGTTCGGCGTGACGGTGTTGCCCTCGGCGTAGCCCGAGTCCAGGCGCACGCCCTCGCCCGTGGGCGGCTGGTACACCTTGAGCGGGCCCGGCGAGGGGAAGAACTTCACGGGGTCCTCCGCGTAGATGCGGAACTCGAGCGCCGCCCCGCGCCGCTTCACGTCCTCCTGCTTCACGGTGAGCTTCTCGCCGGCGGCGATGCGCAGCTGCCAGCCGATGAGATCCAACCCCGTGGTCAGCTCCGTCACCGGATGCTCCACCTGGAGCCGGGCGTTCATCTCGATGAAGTAGATGCCGCCATCCGAGTACAGGAACTCCACCGTGCCGGCATTGGCGTAGCCGAAGGCCTTGGCCGCGGCGATGGCCGCCGCGAAGAGCTTCTGGGACAGCTCCGCGTTGCGCCCGTCCGCGAACAGCGGCGAGGGAGCCTCCTCCACCACCTTCTGGTGACGGCGCTGGATGGAGCACTCGCGCTCCAGGCAGTGGATGAGGTTGCCGTGGTGGTCACCGAGAATCTGCACCTCGATGTGGCGCGGCGCCGGGAAGTAGCGCTCGATGTACACGCCCTCGCGGCCGAAGGCGGCCTTCGCGCGATCCGTGCACTGGCGGAAGACCTTCTCCAGCTCGGCCGGGCTGTTGGCCGCGGCCATGCCGATGCCACCGCCACCCCCGGCGGCCTTGCAGAGCACCGGGTAGCCGATGCTCTCGGCGGCGGCCAGCGCGGCCTGCACGTCCGGGAGCACGTCCTCGGTGCCGGGCACCACGGGCACGCCCGCGGCGGCCACCAGCTTGCGCGCCTGGCTCTTGTCCTTCATCCGCAGCATGGCCTCGGGCGGCGGACCCACGAAGGTGATGCCAGCGGCCTTGCACGCGGTGGCGAACTCGGCGTTCTCCGACACGAAGCCGTAGCCCGGGTGCACCGCATCCGCGCCCGTGGACTTCGCCGCGTCAAGGATGGCGGCGATGTTCAGGTAGCTGTCCTTGGCGGGAGCGGGCCCGATGCGCACCGCCTCGTCCGCTTCCCGCACGAACGGCAGCTCCGCGTCCGCGTCCGAGTACACGGCCACGGTGGCAATCCCCATCCCCTTCGCCACGGCGTTGATCCGGCGGGAAATCTCACCCCGGTTCGCGATGAGCAGCTTCTTGAACATGGCCCGTGTCCCCTCCACTAGAGGCGCGCGAACCTAAACCCCGACCCGCGACGTGACAAGGAGACAACGAGCCATCCGCCGGGAAGTTGCGGGCATGTAGGTAAATGGCGTAGCGTCCTTGCCCGTGAAGCCCTCCACGACAGGAACAGTGGTGGATCTCCAGGGCGCGCGCCATGAGCGGCGGCTGGAGATGTACCGGGCGCGAGTCACCGAGCGCCTTCGCACCAACCGCATAGCCGTCGAGACCCTCTACCAGGGCGGCACCCTCTTCTCGCCCCAGGGCACTCGGGCGGGACGGGCGCTGCTCCGGGCGCATCAGCTGCTCCAGCGGGCCAGCTCCCTGCTGGAGCAGTTGTCCGGCGACGGAGTGGTCCCCGCCCCGCGGCTGCCCGAGCGCATCGACGAACTCTACCGAGAGGTGGACACGCTGCTGTCTCGCAGCGACGCGCTCTCCGGGCGCAACCACCGGGCGGCGAGCGTGGCCCGCCTCCCGGGGCGCTAGCTCACCCTACGGCATCTCCGTCTGGCCCTGGCGGCGCAGGAATGTGGGGATGTCGAACTGATCCTCGTCCAGCGGCAGCGCCGCGTCCTTCACCACCGCGGTGCGGTTGGAGAGCGTGCGGGTGTCCACGGTGGGCATGGAGCGGGAACCAGCCTTGGCGGGCACCAGGCTGGCCACCTCCTCGCGCGGCATGTTCAGCGACACGGGCGAGGGCCGGGTGACGATGGGCACCTGCACCACCTGAGGCGGCTGGCGCACCTTCGCATCGCGCGATACGAAGCCCGTGGCGATGATGGTGATCTTCACCTCGTCGCGGATGTTGTCGTCGATGAGCGAGCCGAAGATGATCTCCGCGTCCGGGTCCGCCGCGTCGTGCACCAGCGTGAGGGCCTCGTTGACCTCCTGCAGGGTCATGTCGCGACCGCCGGTGATGTTGATGAGCAGGCCGGTGGCGCCGTCGATGGAGACGTCCTCGAGCAGCGGGCTGGAGATGGCCTGCTGCATGGCGTTGAGCGCGCGCTTGTCGCCGGAGGAGTGACCGGTGCCCATGAGCGCCAGGCCCTTGTCGCTCATGATGGTCTTCACGTCGGCGAAGTCCACGTTGATGTAGCCGTGGTACTGGATGAGGTCCGAGATGCCCTGGACGGCGTTGAGGAGCACCTCGTCGGCGCGCTTGAAGGTCTCCAGCAGCGGCATGGGCTCGTTGCTGAGCGTGAGCAGGCGCTGGTTGGGGATGGTGATGAGGGTGTCCACCGCGGCCTTGAGCTCCACCAGGCCCTGCTCCGCCTGCTTGCGGCGCTTGTTGCCCTCGAAGAGGAAGGGCTTGGTGACCACGCCCACCGTGAGGCAGCCGAGGCTCTTGGCGATGTCGGCGATGATGGGCGCCGCGCCCGTGCCGGTGCCACCGCCCATGCCGGCGGTGACGAACACCATGTCCGCGCCCTCGAGCATGGCGGCGATCTGATCGCGCGACTCGAGCGCGGCCTCGCGGCCCATCTCCGGGTTGGCGCCAGCGCCCAGGCCCTTGGTCAGGGTCTGGCCGATCTGCAACCGGACGGGCGCCTTGTTCGCCGCGAGCGCCTGCACATCGGTGTTGGCGGCAATGAAGTCGACCCGCTCAAGCTTCGCCATGATCATCGTGTTGACGGCGTTACAGCCGGCGCCACCGACGCCGACGACACGAATCTTTGCGGCCTGCTTGTTCTGGTCGAACTGGTCCATGAGTTCCTTCTTTCGGCGCAGGTCGCGCGTGCCCGCGCGCGCCCCTGCACCCAACATCTTCAGCAAGTCGCGCCCTTTGGCAAGTTCTCAGCTACGAACATGTAGCGCTACGTCGCGGTACCAAGTCGTCACAGGCACTTACGCGGAAGCCCCACCGCGCTTCAGTGCGGCGCGGTGGGTGCATCACGCCTCTTGACTCGCGCGATGAGGTCTCGTCACTCGCCCCGGGACGCCTTGTCCTCGCGCCACCAGTGGCTCATGCGCTCGTGGATCTCCGCCTCGTGGCCCTCCTTGCTCGGCCGGTAGAAGACGGAGCGCTCCAGCGACTCGGGGAGGTACGTCTGCCCGGGCACGTAGTGGTCCTTGTGGTTCCAAGGAGCCTCGTAGCCCTTCTTGTAGCCCAGCTCCTTCATGAGCTCGGTGGGGGCGTTGCGCAGGTGGAGCGGCGGGGCCGCGTTGGGGTGGGCCTCCACGGCCGCCAGCGCCGCGTCCATCGCCTGGTAGCCCCGGTTGCTCTTCTTCGCCGTGGCCAGCAGCAGGGTCGCCTGGGCCACGAAGATGCGCCCCTCGGGCATTCCCACGGAGTGGAAGCCCTCCTCGCACGCGCGCACGATGCTGATGGCCTCGGGCATGGCCAGCCCCACGTCCTCCACCGCGATGACCTTGAGCCGGCGCCACAGCGCCACGTGGTCGCCCGTCTGCAGCAGCCGTGCCGCCCAGAAGATGGCCCCCTGCGGGTTGGAGCCCCGGCACGACTTCTGGAGGGCGCTCAAGAGATCGAAGTGCTCGTCCCCATCCTTGTTGTGCCGCGCCAGCCGGGTCCCGGTGGCCTGGAGGGCCGTCTCCCGGGAGATCTCCGCGCCATCCGCGGTGAGCTGGGCCGCGAGCTCCAGCCCGCCCAGCGCCTTGCGCACGTCTCCCCCACTCCCCTCCACCAGGACGGAGAGCGCCTCGTCACTCACGGTCAGCCGCCGGGCCCCGAGCCCCCGCTTCTCGTCGGAGAGCGCCCGCTGGAGCGCGGTCCGGAGGTCCGCGGGGGTGAGCTCGCGCAGCAGGAAGACGCGGCACCGGCTGACGAGCGCGGGCCTCACCTCGAAGCTGATGTTCTCCGTCGTCGCCCCGAGCAGGATGAGGAGGCCGCTCTCCACATGGGGCAGGGCCTGCTCCTGGACGTTCTTGGCCCAGCGGTGGATCTCATCCACGAAGACGACGGTGCGCCGGTGGTACTGGTTGCGCAGGCGCTCGGCCTCGGCCACCACCTCGCGGATGCGGGGGATGCCATCGGAGACGGCCGAGAGGATGACGAACTCCGCGTCCACGCTGGCCGCCAGCATGCGCGCGAGCGTGGTCTTCCCCACCCCTGGAGGCCCCCCGAAGAGGCAGGAGACGATGGCCTTGCGCTCGATGAGCTGGCGCAGGGGCGCGCCAGGGCCGAGCAGGTGCGCCTGCCCGATGAACTCCTCGGGGGTGCGCGGGCGCATGCGCTCGGCCAGCGGCGCGAAGCGGTTCACATCGACGGAAGCGGCGAACAGGTCGGGTCCAGCGGGGGGCATCGGGAGGCGGCACCCTACCATTTCACGACCCGCGGAAGGCGATGCTTCCCCCCGCCCTGTTCCGGGAGCACGCGGTCCTGTATAGGGACCCATGCCGTCGGCACGTGCATGATGCAGGACTCCTTCTCCGGTCGCGCCACGCAGGGCAGTTTCTTCGAGGGATTGTTCGTCCACTCGCTCCAGGCGAGTGGGCCCTTCGCGGACGCGCTCCGCGAGTGTGGCTACGACCCGAACCAGCCCAAGGCCATCTACCCCATCGAGGTGTGGAACGCGGCGCTCGAGGTGGCCTGGCGCCATTGCTACAGCGGGTGGACCCGCGAGGCCGCCTACCGTGAACTGGGCCGCCAGCTCGGACGGGGCTTCCTGCGGACATGGATGGGCAAGGTGGTGGACATGGGCCTGCCCATGCTCGGCCCGGATCGCCTCATGGCGCGTATTCCCAGCCTCCTGGCGCTCGACACCTTCCGCTATGAGGTCAAGGTGCAGCCGCTCGGCTCGCACCAGTACCGTGTCTCCATCCGGAACGATCCGGACGCCAAGCCCGAGCTCATCGCCGGTCTCCTGGAGATGGGCCTGGGCAGGACGGGCGTCAAGGCCACCACCACGGTGGTGGTGCACCGCGAGCAGGACTTCGACATCGACGTCATCTGGTGAGTCCCCCATGTCCCCTTCCCCCTCCCCTGGCTCGCCCGCCGACGCCATCCTCCACGCCACCCGGCGATACCTCCGTGCGTACCCCTCGGCCGCGCTGTGCGTGGGCATCACGCATCACGGCGCGCACCACGTACGGGCCCTCCGCGCTGACGGGCCGCCTCCCGCGGCGGACTCGCTGTACGAGCTGGGGGCACTCACCCAGGTCTTCACCGGCAGCCTGCTCGCGCTGTTGGTGGACCGGGGTGAGGTGAGGCTCGACACGCCGCTGAAGGAGCTGATTCCCCTGCCGCTGCTCCCGGATGAGACCGCCGGCCGCATCACCCTCGAGCAGCTGGCGACGCACACCTCCGGCATGCCGCGTGTCCCGCCCAACCTGCGGACTCCCCAGCAGAACCCGGCCGATCCCTACGGCCACTACACCGCGGAGCTCTTCGGCGCATTCATGAGGAGCTATCACCCTCGTCACCCGCCACCGCGAAAGTACGCCGAGTCCGTCATCGGCCTGGGCGTGCTCGGTCATGCCCTCTCGCGGCGCATGAGGCTCAACTATGGCCATGCCGTGCGGGACCTCCTCTGCACGCCGCTGGGGTTGAGCAACACCACCGCCGTCCGCCTCTCCGAGGAGCAGGAGCGGCGTCTGATTCCCGGCCACTCCGCCCGGGGCGAGACGATGCCGGGTTGGACCTTCCCGGCACTGCCTGGAGCGGGGGCCGTCCGCTCGACGGTGCCCGACCTGCTGCGCTTCCTGGACGCGAACCTCGGCCACGAGGAGGCCGGGCTCGGCCGGGCCTTGCGGCTCACGCACGAGCCGCGCGCGAAAGCCCTCGGCGGGCACACGGGCCTGGGGTGGAAGATCTCCCAGGTGCGTGGCGGGACCATGGTGTGGCGCTCCGCGGTGACGGGCGGCTACGCCGGCTTCATCGGCTTCTCGGCGGAGGCGGACGCGGGAGCCGTCGTCCTGTCGGACCACGCGAGCTCCCGCCTCGCCTCGCTCCTCGGGCGCGTGCCCGTCGAGGAGCCCGGTTTCGAGCTCCTCACGGGATACCTGCGTGAGCGTGGCCCGGCAGCCTCCTGAAGTACCGGGCAGGCATCCGAGCTGCGGGCTGTCACGCGGACGAGCTAGATGGCGCCCAGTTGCGAGTCGTGCGAGACGGCCGGAAGGGCTCCGGGCTGCGTCAGCTCGCTCACTCCCCGAACGAGCTCATCGCCCAGGCGCGCGAGGTGCTCGGCGGAGAGGAGCCGCCGCACCTGTGGGAAGAGGACGGACCGCTCCTCGGCCACGTGCGCCTCCACGGATTCGCGGAGGCTGATCAGGGCGGGCTCGAACTGCATGTCGCTGACCTCCAGGTGCAGCAACTGGGAGATCAGCGCCTTGGCCTCGGCATGATCGTCGTAGGAGTGCTGGATCAAATCACTCGTCTCGGCCAGCTTGACCTCCGGGTAGAAGAAGCGCTCTTCGAGCTGCGTATGCAGGGTGAGCAGGTAGGCGAGACGGCGGAACAGGTGGGTCTTCTCATCCCCGCTCGCCACCGCCACCTGCTGGAAGAGACGCTCTGCTTCCTCATGCTGCTGTGTCAGGAGTTCGATCGGATCCATGAGGAGGACGCTCGGCATTGACGCGTCCGGGAGCAAGCCGCTTCATCCCCGAACGCCGGGCAGCCGGGCACCATGGCCTGCAACTTGCTGCGTTGGGCGCCCGCTTTCCTGGAGGAACCGTGCGGGTCCGAGCCGCCCGCGGAAGCGCCTCCGAGGAGCTGAAGAACGCCGCCACGGATGTCCTGGGTGTGGAGGGTGTCGGGACGCTCGAACTCCCGAGCCGGACGGGACTCAGCCCGGGCTCGCGGTCCGGCTAGACTCGGGCATATGACACGCCTCTTCTCGTTCCACAGCCGCTCCTGGCACCTGACGTACCACCTGAGCCGTACCCTGCTCGTCCTCGCACTCGGGTCCCTGTGCCTCGAAGCGAGGGCAGCCCCCGCGCCGTCCGAGACCTCCGCCCAGGCCCCCTCTCCCTCCGTCCTCTTCACGCGCGCCTGCGATGCGCTCGAAACCGGAGACCTGGATGGCGCGGCCAGCCATATCCTCACGCTGCGCCAGACGCTTCCCGAGAGCCCCGAGCCGCGCCTGCTGGAGTCACTCCTCGCCCTCAGGCGCACCAAACCCGCCCTGGGCTGGCGTGACGCCTTCATCCAGGCCTGGAATGACATCGGCAGGCCCGACTTCAGAGAGTCCTCCGTGCTGCCGGAAGACACGGAGCCACACGCCACGGGCCCCAGCCCCGAGGACGTCTGGAAGCAGGAGCTCTCGGCCGAGCAGCGCTTCCTGGTCGCCCTCACCATGAAGCTCGATACCGAGCGGGCCCACGCCCTCATCCAACAGCTCCCCGTGCTCGCGCCCGCCGAGCTGATCGTCCCCATCGCCGAGTACATCGAGCGCGACGAGCCGCCAGCCCCTGTGCGCGCCCGGCTCCGAGCCGCCCTGCGCGCCCGCCTCGCCGCGCTCTCCGCCGACTACCCGAAGGCCATGCAGCTTCGCGCCCTGCTCCTCCTGGAGGGGACGGACACCCAGGCGCCCTTCACGGCCCGGGAGATTCAAGAGCTCGAGGCACTCTCGCAACTGCCCGACTGGCGCCAGAGCGATTTCCTCTCGATCAACCGGTACGCGCTGCGCCACTTCGAAGCCACGGGGATTTCCCTGCCGGAGAACCACGCGTACACCGTCGCCGTGATGGCGCTGGTCAGCCCCGTGCCCTGGGTGCTCCAGAAGCGCACCGATGCCTCACGGGACACGCTCACGCCCGCCGAGCGCCAGCGCCTGGGCGAGGCCCTGTGGCGCATCGGCTCGCGCCTCTCCGCGGAGTCCTCCATCGTCGAGCTGCTCGTGGGGCTCAACCTCATGAAGAAGGCCGCCACGGAGTTGGGGGACACCGAGCGCCTGCGGCAGGCCACGGAACGCAGTGACGACGCTCGGGCCAGCTACAGGGCCGTGGATCGCGCGGCGCCCTTCCGCTGGCCCCTGCCCTCCCTGCGCAAGGCGATGATCGAAGCCTCCATGAGCGACGAGGTGGCCCACATGCACGCCTTCCGCGAACCCGAGGCCGGTGCGCGGTAGGCTTCGGAGATGAATCCTCCCGGCCCGGAGCAGGCGCGGAACAAGCCTATGATGCGCGGATGAGTCAGTCGCGACGCAGACGGAAGAACCCCACCCCGCCGCCCCCGAAGCGCGCCTCCGCCATCTCCATCTGGGCGGTTGTCGCGCTGGTGGCGGGGGGCGTGCTCGTCGGGGTCCTCATCAACGACCTCCGGCAGGACGGGCAGCCCGCTCGGCCCGCCGCCACGTCAAGAGCACAGGCCCAGGGACCCTTCCAGCTCGAAGGGGAGCTGGCGGAATACTGGAAGGCCGCCACGGCGAGGTGGTGTCCGCGCATGGCCACGCTCCAGGGGGGCGACGCCGGACAGCTGGGTGAGCTCACCGTGGAGCTGACGAGCATTCAGTGTATCGCCCGGATGTGCGAGCACTCCGAGAAGCTCGAGGGAGTGGACCCGGCGGCGCTCGGCAAGGTGAAGCGGATGTGCGGTCAGGTGGAGTTGATGTTCGAAGGACAGCTGGCGGCGCTGACGGAACACTACGGCCGCATATGCCCCGAGCTCATCCAGACGTGGAGCGGACGCCCCTGGAGCCCGAACAACCACCTCGGGCTCTACGCGGACGTGCGCCAGTGCATGGAGCGCCATTGCGAGGAAGTCGATGGTGGAATGGGCTCGGAGGCGCGTTGCGAGATCGCCGCGGACCTCGCCGAGGTCTTCGGGGACGCCCAGGCCGCCGCGAGGCTGAGGGGGCGGGCCCGGCTCGCGAAGGCGCGCGAGAATCAGTTGTGGGGACCGCTCTCGGAGGAGGAGAAGAAGGAGGAGCGCGAGGACGCGGGCATGAAGGTGATCGCCAGACGCCTGCTCGCGCTCTGCCGCCAGGGGAACCCGCGCTACTGCGCATCCCTGGCGAGGTACTGCGAGATCGAAGGCAATCCTCCGGACGTATGCCCTGCGCCGGGAACCTCGGACGCGGGCTCCCGGTAGCACCACCCACCGCGAGCCACGACCTTGGGAAAGACGTCACCGCTTGGAGCGAGGACTCCGCTTCGGACGCTTCTCCGGCTTCTCGATGACGATGTCGTATTCAGTCTCGCGCTCGGGAAAGCGAACGAACCCGGCGCCTTCCGTCGCCAGGAATTCATCCAGGAGACGGACGATGGCTTGGAGGGTGCGCTCCAGGTCTCGCTCATTGGCTTCGTAGACCTGCTGAGCCCACCAGGTGGGCAGATGCCGCCACTTGGGGTGCCGCTTGTACATCCACTCCCTGAATTGTTCGTGCTGGCCCTTCTGCCCCAAATCTCCGAGGGCATCATCATAGCCCGTGATGTAGAGGGCGAGATGGTCGAGCGTGAAGTCAGGGGCGAACATCCTCGGGCGCAAGCAGATGTGGCGCATGTGCTCGAACAGACTTCCCGCATTGAGTCGTACAGGGCTCATGGCAGTGTCTTTCTCTGTATTGGCTCGCCTTGAAGCGTAGCGCCTTCACCCCGGTCGTGTGCCCTTACGCACGCCACGTCGTCACCATTTGTTCCTCCAGGCCGCAGTCTCATCCCTGGACCCCTCGTGAAGTCACTGCTGGGACGCCTGACTCAAAGACACTGGAGTTTTGGACGAACCGGTGCTGTAGCGCGCATCCCCATGACACGCACCACGCGCTCCCTGGTTCTCGCGGCCCTCCTTCCCACCCTCTGCGCCTGCTCCACGCCCACGGCCTCGCGAGGCGCCCCGCGGCAAGCCGTCACGCTGCGCTTCGCCTGGCCCGAGCAGCTCTCCGCCCGCGTCACCCACTCCGTCACGATGAACAGCCCCCTGGGCAACACCCAGGTCCAGCGCAGCTATTGGCTGACCGTGGCGCCGGCAGAGGAGGAGGGCCACCGCCAGCTCGTCCCGAGTGACATCGAGGTGTCTCCGCCCCAGTTCGCCGCCATGGTGGATCCGGTGCCCACGGTGCACTTCGACGACGATGGCTGCTTCCAGGGCATCGACCTCCAGGAAATGCCAGGCCAGCAGATGCTGGAGGTGCTGCCCATGGAGCCGGAGAAGAAGGCGGAGCTCCTCGAGAACCTGGTGGCCGTACAGGAGGAAGCCGCACTGGAGTACTGGGATCGGCTGGTGGCGAGCTGGCGCGGCGTCACCCTGACGCCCGGCGAACCGGTGCGGTTCGAGACACAGATGGTGGTGGGCACGGGCTTCATGGAGAAGAAGGAAGTGGCCGCGGAAGAGCGCACCTCCATCGAGGTGGACGTCCCCTGCACGCCGGACGCCCAGGAGCGGCGCTGTGTGCGATTGACGGTGGATCTGCAGCCGGTTGGCCAGTCCGAGGCGGAGACGGGTCCCATGGCGCGCAAGCGCTTCGAGCTGGTGACGGACCCGGACACGCTGGTGCCCTACTCCACTCGACTCACGCGCATGGACAGGGTGGACTGGGGCAAGGACGGCGGCGAGCAACCGCTCAAGGAGTTCCTGCAGGTGGAGGAGTACGTCTACACCTACGGAGCCCAGCGCGTGCCTGCCGGCTCGACGCAACTCTGAGCCCTTCGAGGCGCCCTGCTTCCGCGTCGAAGGATTCACTCGGGGTTTCCACCGCCTCGGCGATTCCGCGGGACGAGCCGGAGCGGCACGCGGCGGGGGAAGCGGGTGTTGAACACCACCTTCGGTTCCACGGGCCTGATGTCGGCCGCTTCGAGCCGGTAGCGCTGCAGAAGGCGCACGACGAAGAGCTGCATCTCCATGAGCGCGAACCGGGCGCCGATGCAGACGCGCGGGCCCGCCCCGAAGGGCAGCCATGCGTACGGGTGGCGGGAGCCCTTCTCCCCGCCCTCCTGGACGAAGCGCTCGGGAAGGAACTCGTCGGGCCGCTCCCAGAAGACCTCGTGATGGTGGGTCGCGAACGGGCTCACCCAGACCGTGGTGCCACGCCTCACCCTGTGTCCACCGAGCACGGTGTCCTCCGCCGCCTTTCGCGGAAAGAGGAGCCAGACCGGCGGATTGGCTCGCAGGTTCTCCTGCAGGACGGCCTCGAGATAGCGCAGCTCCGGCAGATCCTCGGCCCGCGGCTCCCGGTCCCCGATCACCCGCTCCATCTCCTCGACGAGCCGGTGGGTGATGTCGGGCCGCCGCGGCAGCAGCGCGAGGAGCCACGAGAGCGAGACCGCCGAGGTCTCCTTGCCGCCAATGAAGAGGCCGCTCAACTCGAAGCGGATGCTCGAGTCATCGAGCCCTCCGCCTTGCGCGTCCCGCATCTCGAGCAGATCCGTCAACAGGTCGCGTGGCCGCGCCTCGGGCGGCAACTCCCGGCGCTCCCGGACGATGCGCAGGGAGACCTCCTCGAAGGCCCGCGCCGCGCGCCAGGCGAGGCGCTGCTTGCCGAGCTCGAGGGGAGCGAAGGTCACCGCCTTCATCGTGAGGTCGACCGCCTCGCCCGCGCGCCGGAGGTCCTGCGCGTCGAGCCGGGTGCCGAAGAGCGAGCGGATGAGAATGCTCAGGGTGAGCGCGTGCATCTCCGGCAGCGCGTCGAACGGCCGGCCGTCCCGGATGAAACGCGCCTCGAGCGACTCGAGCTGCTGGTCGATCGCCCCCAGCATGAGGGGGACCAGCTCCGCGAGCCGCTGGCGGCGGAAGCTCGGCTGCATCAGGCCGCGCCGCTCGGCCCATGCGGTTCCCGTGCGTCCGATGAGCCCGTCGCCCGTGATGGGCGTGAGCACACCCCGCATGTGCGGCGGAAACTCCGCGCGGACAACCCCCCTGCTCTCGGCGAGGGCGAGGCGCACGTCATCCGGGTGCGTGACCATCACCCCGCCGTTGCCCCCCGGCAGCTCGAACGAGAAGACATCACCGAGGCGCTCCCGCGTGGCGCGCGCCCAGTGTGGGCCAAACCTCAGCGCGACGCCGAGGAGTGGAAGGCCCGAGGCTTTCGGTATGGCGGACTCACTCATGGGGAGTTTCTGGCACGGTGTGGAGGTTGTTGTCTGCTACGGAGCCCAGCGCGTGCATCCGGCATCAGTCGAGGAAGCGGCGCTCCCACCGGCGCATGTCTTCGTCGGAGAAGCCACCCCAGTTGCCACGATCCATGTACAGCCAGGGTTCCATCACGTGTGCCAGCTCGCGGTACTCGGGCAACGTGCGGCCCTGCTCCGTGTCACCGGCCTCCGGCCAGTTCCCCAGCGTCACCACGGCCCGCTCGCCATCGAGTTCCTGCACGGTGGTGCCGGGCGAGCGCAGGCGCGCGCGCAGGCCCGCGGCGCCCCCGAGCTCGCCCAACACGGGCGGGCCCAGGAAGTTCAACCAGTGCACCCCATTCACCCGGGTGCCAATGGAGAATGAGTCGAAATTCACGCCTGGGATGTCCAGGCCGGGATGGCGAAAGGCCATGTCGCGGATGGCATCGGTCGTGCCAACGACGCTCTCCGGGTAGTTGAAGCACAAGCCCCCATGTCCGGAGCAGAAGGGCAACGCCGCCGCCAGTTCCAGCGCCAGTTCCCGCACGTGCCCCGGCCCGTGTGCTTCCAGGTACTCCGTGGGAAGGATGAAGGACAGCGCGCTTGT
>NZ_DBNGVP010000048.1:0-6216 GCF_057119385.1 Archangium sp.
AGATGGCGGGACGCTGAAGGAGAGACACATGGGCATCAGCACGCACATCCTGGACACCTCTCGTGGCCGCCCCGCCGAGGGCGTCACGGTGACGCTGCACGCACAGCAAGACGGGGGTTGGAAGGAGCTGGCGCGAGGGGTGACGAACGCGGACGGACGCGTGAAGCCGCTGCTGGAGACGATTCCCGCAGCGGGCGTGTACCGGCTGTCGTTCGATGTCTCTCCGTACTTCGCGCGGCTCGACACGGAGAGCTTCTACCCGTCGGTGTCGGTGGACTTCCGGGTCCACGCGCCGTCGGAGCACTACCACGTGCCGCTCCTGCTCAACCCCTTCGGCTTCTCGACGTACCGGGGCTGATCGCGGAGGGGCGAAGCCGAACCTCGCGGTGTTCCGCTCGGTGCCGCAGCCGCTGCCCTTCACGGTGAAGCTGCTCGAGCACCACCCGCACTCGAGCCAGGCCTTCCTGCCCCTGGTCTGCGCGCGCTTCCTGGTGTGCGTCGTGTGCGTCGCGCCAACGGAGGACTCGGGGGGGCCCGGACGTGGAGCGGCTCGCCGCGTTCGTGTGCGGCCCGGGGCAGGGGGTGAACTACCACCGGGGCGTGTGGCACCACCCCATCATCGCGCTGGACGCTCCGGCGGAGTTCGCTCGCTGGGGGGCGCCTATTGCGGAGGCAGGAAGTCGTTGTTCATGAACGCCTGGTTGAACTGGGTGTCCACGAGGTTTCCGGTGGCGTCGAAGCAGGAGATGCTCACCCGCGCGCCGTCGCCGGAGTTGCTCCATCCGCCCACCTTGCAGTGCTCGGAGCCGGAACCGTAGGCGGTGACGAGCGTGGTGGAGCTGGCGTTCCAACCCCAGTCCGTGGGGCCGGTGGCCTTGAGGCCGGGGTATTGCACCCAGAAGGAGCCGAGGCTCGAACGGCCCGCGGTGTTGGTGCCGCCGTAGCTGTTGAACTGGTACCAGCTATAGGGCGTGTAGCTGGCCGAGACCTTGTCGTGCGCCCACACGAAGCCGGTGGGGGCGTTCAGCGTGGGCGAGGAGGTGAAGAAGCTCAGGGTGAAGCGGCTATCGGCCGGCTGCCCGTTGGCCGCGAAGCAGCGGACGTAGGCGATGTTGGAGGAACTGGTGCTGCCCGTGCCCCAGTTGACGACCTTGCAGTACTCGCTGCCATCGCCGTAGGCGGTGACGAGCAGCGAGCTGGGGAACTCGGAGGTCTGGCCGGTGAGGGTGACGTTGTAGTTGCCCGTGGTGGTGCGGGCCACCGTGCTCAGCAGGCCGCTGGCATTCCACTGGTAGGTGGAGCTGGGCGTGTAGGAACTGGTGGCGGTGGGGAAGTCGGTCCAGAGATAGGCGCCCCACTGTCCCCCAGGGGTGGTGAGCTGCTGCGAGTTGTAGAGGGCGACGAAGCGGGTGTTCACCAGGTTGCCGGCCACGTCATGGCAGCGGATGTTGATGCTGACGGTGTTGGTGGCCGAGGGGTACCAGCTGCGCACCTTGCAGCGCTCGCTGCCGTAGCCGTACGCGGACACCTGCACGTTGCCGCCCGAGCCGGTGAAGTGGGTGATGTCGACGCGGTAGTCGCCGGTGGACACGTTGACGACGCGCAGGGTGCCGCCCCGCGAGTTGTACGCATAGGACGCAGGCGGGGTGTAGTCGCCGGTCAGGTTGCCGGCCCATACCCAGGCGTAGCCCGTGTCCGCGGCCAGGGCCGCCGCGGGCGCCAGGGTCAGCACCGATACCACCGCTCCCGTCAGCAGCTTCCACCTGTTCACCCTGCTCGCGTGTCTCATGGCCATGGTCTCCGGGACCTGCTCGGGGACAGAAGCGTCCACACCGGAAATACTGATAGCTCAGGATGAGCATGGAATTCAAGCTGAGCAGATTTTTCCGGGTGGAGGACCTCCGGTAGGCAAGGCCGCCAGGGGAGGAGGCAGGCCCTGTCCTTCAGGTCCTCGTCGAGCTCTGAGGCCTCTGTGAGCGCACGGGAGCCAGAGCGTGAAGCAGGCGGGCCCCGCTCCCCATGTACGGGAGGGGGGGCCTTCGTGCGTCCGGCGGTGGTGCTACTCCAACTCCTCCACCGTCACCACCTTCTCCGGCATCACGGACCGGACGGCACAGTCCTTCGCCTCGAGGAGGTGGCGGAGGGCGGCGGTGCGCTTCTCACCCGCACAATCAAGAGGCCCCGTCCTACGGGAACGTCACCTTGGGGATGCTCAGGGTGCGCCCTGCCGCGTCCCACAGTTGCAACGTCACCTCTTCGGAGGGCGCCCCGGGGCCAACGTCGGCCTCAATGAAGACACGCCACGTCTGGCCAGGGGCGATGGCTTCGGGCTGGGCGATCGTCACCCCCTCCAACTTCTCGCCGGTGGCCAAAACCAGGGAGGCTCCAGCCACCAACCATGAATCGGTGCCAGCGTTCATCACCCAGGCGGCCACCGCCACTGTCTTCTCGGAGCGGTAGCTGCTGCCTCTCGTCATGAGGAGGGCACCGTCCCCGGGTTGTGCCGCCCGCACCGGGATCGGAATGGCTTTGATTCCATCCTCTCCCAGTGCTCCGCTCGCATACAGTCCCTGAAGTTTGCCCACCCGATCGAGTCCGGCGCGGAGCTGCCGGTTCTCCACGCGGAGCTGCTCGTTCTTCGCGCGTTCCTGGGCTGCTTCCTGCAGCACGGACTCCCGGGGGCGCTGGTCTCTGAATACCTCCACCTGGCGCGTCGCCTGTCTCGGGTGAGCCACCAAGGAGAAGGTGGCGCTTTGCTGCAAGAGTCCTTCCCCCCAGTGGACTGTGAGCCGGAGACGCTCTCCGGGGGTCATGTCCGGAGGCGGAATGAAGGTGAAGCCACGAGGGCCGCGCAACACTTGCGCGAAACGGGACTCGTCCTGCAACTCCACGACGGCGGGAGCGTCGAAAAAGAAGCCAGTCAGGAGACCCGGGCTGACGCAGACCTCCGGCACCACGGCTCCAGGTGCCAACTCGACGCGGTGGCTGTCCTCGCAGGCATCAGGAGCGGGAGGGGGAGTAGCAGCCATGGGACTTCCATGGAGCAGAACCAGGGCCAGTAGGGAGGGCGGGGCGGGTGGGAGCATGGGAAACGGCCTCCAAAGCGGACCTACTGGAACTGGCGCACGGCGCGGACGCTGACGCCGGAGATGACGAGCGCCCGGGTGGCCGTGCTGCCGGGCTCCATCACGACGCCGAGGACGGGATCCGACACCGACTTCATCTGCAAGCATACGGGCACGATCTCCCCGGAGGGCAACCGGGCCTCGGTGAAGCGACCATAGACACGCTTCTCGCCGATGACGACTCGCCCGGAGAAGGTGGTGTGATCCGGGAGCCCTCCCCACCGACCGATGATCTCCGCAGTGACGGGCCCCTCCTGGAGGGGCACCACTTCCACACGCGGAAGCGGAAGGACGAGGTTGATGCCGTGCGTCGAATCCACACCGAAGCGCTCGTGAGTAGCGGCAGCTCCAGGCGGGCAGTCCTCCGGCGGGGGCTGGGGACGCGGCTGGGGACCGCCGACGCAACCAGCGGAACCGGCAACGCAGCCAGCGGCAAGGAGGGAACGGGCCTGTCGGGTCTTGAGGAGGGGCTTGAGCATGGACGGTGCCTCGGTGTGAATGGGCGCGGGGGTGGATGTCGCGCCGGGGCCAACTTCCGCCGTCCTGGCTGGTTCCTCGACATCCCGGCCGGAGATGCCCTGGTGCGTCGCTTGGGCAGGAGACGACGTTGTGCGTGGGGTGTCACCGTGAGGCGCGCACAACAGGAGCACCACGGCCGCGGTGAGTCCGAGCCCGCCGGCAGCCCACCAACGCCAGCGGATCTTCCGGCGTCCGGGTTCCGCCGGAACTGGGGGGCTCTCGTGGCCGCTTCTCGGAAACATCGGTGTGCGCCAGGAGGAGTCCGCCGCGGTGCACTGCTCCAGCAGGTCCTCTGCAAGTGCCTTCGCGTCCGGGTAGCGGTCCTCGAGCTTCTTCTCCAGCAACCCCATACACACGTCGCTCAAGACCTGGGGCACACGCGGGTTGAGCTCATGCGGAGCCGGCGGAGTCTCCTCGAGGATGGCCCGATTCAACCCGGGGTTGCTCCGGTCTCCGAAGGGGAGCGTGCGCGTCAACAGGCCGTAGATGACGACTCCCAGGGCCCATAGGTCATCTCCCGGGGAGAAAGGGTAGTGCTCGCCCTCCCACTGCCGGGCGAAGCGCAACACCTCCGGGCTGCGGTACTCCGCGGTGCCCGGTGGCAGCCGCATCGTCAGACGGAGCCCCCCTTCCCTGAGGCCGGCCG
This sequence comes from Archangium sp., assembly GCF_057119385.1. Classification (NCBI taxonomy): domain Bacteria; kingdom Pseudomonadati; phylum Myxococcota; class Myxococcia; order Myxococcales; family Archangiaceae; genus Archangium; species Archangium sp. The sequence goes on from NZ_DBNGVP010000048.1 coordinate 4,291, forward strand.
CGCCGAAGTCCACCAGCACCGGTTGCCCGTCCGCTTCGCGCACGAGGATGTTGGCTTCCTTGAGGTCCCGGTGCACCACGCCCGAGGCATGCACGTCCGCCAGGGTGAGCGCCAGGGGCAACAACACCCGCATCACCAGCTCGAGCGCGGAGGGATTCTCCTCCGCGGCCCAGACGTCGAGCGTGCGGCCCTCGACGAGCTCCAGGGCCAGGACGAGGAAGCGCGGCTCCTCCTCGGGCCACAGGCCGTACCCGTGGAAGGTCACCACGTTGGGGTGCCGCACCAGGCGCAGAGCGGCGGCTTCCCGGTCACCCCGCGGGGTGATGCGCACCAGCTTGACCGCGTAGGGCTTCCCGCTCCGCCTGGCGCGGTACACGGTCCCGAAGCTGCCGGAGGCGATCGTCCCCTCGATGGTGAAGCCCGCCACCTCCGTGCCGGGAGCCACTGTTGGCACCTCTCCCCATGCCTGTCCGCCGTTGTCGTCGAACATGTCTCGTCCCTCCGGAAGTGGCGGACGCTACCAGGGCGGGGGCCGGGGGCCCCGGACGTGCAGGGTTGGGTGGGTGCGTGGTTGAACGCCGAGCGCTACGCCTGCGCCCGGGGCCTGGGCTGCTCCTGCTCTGGCAGGCCCGGATCCACGAGGGCCGCGTGGAAGGCGCCGCGCCCCACCTGGTGCCAGTCCCCGACGCGGGCGAGCTCCAGCCGGGTCTCGGATGGGATGGAGAACGCGACGCGTAAACAGTAACGGGTCCGTTCTTTCAACGTGTTGCTTTGGCTAGCATGACCGGTTCCAACAAGGAGTTGGAGATCTCGGGGCGTGTGCGGCAGTCTCACGAGCCGATGATCGCCCGTGAGCACACGCCGCCTCTCGAAGTGCCCCGGACCCGTCGAGCGGGCAGCGCGAGGCTCGCCTTCGAGCGCGTGGGGAACCGGACCGTGGTGCGCACCGCGCTCGCGCACAGCCCCTTGCGGTTGCTGACGCCGCGCAATCACGGGCACGCCGCCTGGGTCTACACCAGCTCGCTCGGAGGAGGGCTGGTGGATGGGGATCATCTCACCGTGGACCTGGACGTCGCCGAGGGCGCCGCCGCGCTGGTGTCCAGTCAGGGCTCCACGCGCGTCTACCGTTCGCCACGCGGTTGCCGGAGCGAGCTGTCCGCCCGCGTCGCGCCGGGCGCGCTGCTCGCATGGGTGCCGGACCCCACCATGTGTTTCGCGGGAGCCCGGTACACGCAGCGCCAGGACATCCAGCTCGCCCCGGGCGCCTCGCTCATCCTGATGGAGTTGCTCACCGCGGGCCGCAGCGCCGCCGGAGAGCGCTGGGCCTTCACCCACTACACATCCTCGCTCCGGGTCCACCGCGAGGGCAGGGCGCTGATCGATGAGCGCTGGTTGCTCGACCCGGCCCATGGCGTGCTGCCCGAGCGCCTCGGCCGCTTCGACGCGCTGGGGACCGTGGTCCTCGTGGGACCCGCGCTGGACTCCGCCCGCGAGGCGCTCGCCGCGCACGTGGGCCCCCTGCCCGTGACGCCCCGCTCCGGGCTCGTCTGCTCCGCGAGCCCGCTCGGGTCCGACGCACTGGTGCTCCGCGTGGCGGCCACCTCCGCCGAGGCGCTGCTGCGCACCGCGCGCGAGTGGCTGTCCTTCCTGCCCTCGCTGCTCGGGGATGACCCCTGGACACGCCGGGGCTGAGCCCCATTCCTCGCTGGCCGTGAATGACGCACCGGGCCAGGGTGGTGCAGTGGAGTGAAAGTTGAACTCTCACCCCGCCTTATTCACCAGCAGGGCTGGAGGGTGAGCGGAAAAGAAGGGTGACGCGCCTGACCTCCCGAGTGGTAGAGGGGTGTTGTTCAGACAACCACCACCAAACGGCAGGAGGCGCGTCATGGGTGAAATCCTCACCGACTTCTCTCTGAAGTTCAACGG
>NZ_DBNGVP010000049.1:0-6091 GCF_057119385.1 Archangium sp.
TGCTGGGCGCGCGCACGCTGGCGGATGGCAGCCGGCTGCTGCCCGGCACGCCCCTGCACAAGGCCCAGCGCTGGGTGGACTATCAGTTCCGCCACCCGGAGAAGTACCCCCGCTTCTCCTTCCAGCCGGACGCCGACTGGGAGCGCCTGTACGAGTCCATCCTCAAGAACCGGCAGGCGGGCAACGTCTTCGAGGACGCCATCCTCCAGGCCGGGAGATATGAGCGCAACGCGGCGATGATGATGCCTCCGCCGGGCAGCCGCGCCCAGGGCTTCATCCCCGACTCGGTGAAGGGCAACCCGGCGGAGCTGGTATGGGGACAGCCCTACCCCTTCGTCGAGGCCAAGGCTCGTAAGGAGCTGTCCCTCTCCGGCAACCTCGAGGCCATGATCGATTATGTGGAGAAGTACGGAGGCCACCTCGAGCTGTGGGTCCGTTCCGCCAAACATCCCGATGGCGCAACGCGACTTTCCGAATCACTCCAGAACCGTTTGAGCCGCCTGGAAGCAAATGGCAAAGCTGCCGTGAGAGACCATCCATGATGCGCTCGCCGAAAACGCTTGATATTCAAATAGCACTTCCTCCGGGCCGTCTCTCGGGTGGACTCGTGAGGGAGTTCCTCGAACTCGTGCTTCGCAGGTATCAGTGGTTCACGGCCAAACGCTACGGCTATATCTCCATGAGCGAAGCGATTGATCCGGAGCGCCTGGATCTCGATCCCCTGATTGCCTATTTCGAGGAGCACAACTGGCTGTGCGTCGGTGTCAATACGGAGCGAGACTTCATCTGGTTCTCGCCCTCCCGCAGTGCCGAATTCCCCTATATGGGCGACATCTCCTGGACGACCTCTGTTCGCTCGGCTTCCAAAGCGTCCTGGCGCACCGCCCTCGTGCCGCAGGTCGCCGAGCTCATGCGCCTCGTCCAATCTCCCCTGGCTCAAATCGGGATGGGGCCGGATTTCGAGGGCAAGACACGGCGATGGATGCCACAGGAGGTGGGTCGTAAGCGCGTCGTCACCGTGCGCGACTACAGCGAAGGACTCGCGGGACTCTTCTGGCGCAACTTCTACGGCCCGCCCTTCCTGCGCATGTTCGGCGAGCGCCTCGACTCCCTGCCCGCCGAATGCCGCCAGCCGCTCGGTGAGGACCTCGTGCTCGTCCAGCCCTACGAGCTGCCCACGGAGGCGGGCACCGAGTCCGGCATCACGCGCGAGCGCGAGCTCATCTCCCTGCTCGGCCCCGAGTGCTTCTACGACCACGAGCACCACACCCTGCCCACCCGCCGCCCCGTCCTCGACTCCCTCGGCCGGCCTCTCCACTGAACGGATTCATGCCATAGGGAGGGGAGGCCCTCCAACCGCTCATGTAGAAGCGGAACGTCGGCGGGAGATACGAGGCTTCTTCGGCTTCTCGAAATCCAGGGACATCTGCCCCCGAGTGGGCTTTCCGGTAGGGACAGCACGCCCCTGGCAGATCCGATCGAGCAGTACGCTGGCGGGCTCGTTGTTCGGATCCTGGGGAACAAGCTTGCCTTCAAAGGCGTGCTTGAGGATGGACTGACGAAGACGGTCCGCCCGAGCAAGTCCGGCATCAACCAGCTTTTCGACTTCTTCGGCCAACGAAAAGCAACGATCCACTTCAGCGGAGATCCGAGTCTGCTCAGACAATGGCGGCAGTGGCACCGAAATGGCCTTGATCTCTCCAAGATTCATCCTGGGTCTTCCAACTCCGTGGATGATCTTGGCTGTCCGGCGCCTCGTAGGTTCAGCATTGAGGGCCACCACCAAATATTTCGAAAGACACAGCCCGTCATCAGGCTTCACTCGTATGCAATCTGCTTTCACAATGGCTGGTCCAAGTGATTCAGGCACCAAGCACGCGCGTGGAAGCACTTCTCCAAGTGCAGCGATCACCACATCGCCTAAGTGGACACGATGCTTGCCGAGTGTTTCGAAGTGCTCCAACGAGATATGCGCTTTCACATCAACAAAGGCGCCATCTCCGATGTTCTGAAGTCGCACTACCCGTGGCCCTTCTTCGGTGTAATGCGCAGTTTTTAGATTCGAGCCGAACGGACCATCTGTTACTGAATTGGGCTCGGCAGACGCCAATTGATGAACAGTGGCCCAAGACCATCCTACGGGAAGCGACGGCAACACAGACGCGTCAACCTGGGTGGGATCCTCATAACTGAGCTTCCACTTATCGTCCTTTGGCGTCTTTCCAACCGCCTTCATCTTCGCGAGTTGGCCTGCCTCCCACTTCGCCCGCCGCTCCTTGCAAATACGCTCCAGCAGCTTGTCGGCGGGCTCGTAGTCGCGCCCCTCGGCCCGCGCCAACTCGGCTTCGGTCGGGACGAGACGCCCTTCGCAGGCCGCCTTGAGCACGGACGCGCGATAGCGCTTCAGGTTGGCCTGCACCCGCTTGAGCGCGGCAACACCGGCCTCCAGATCAGTCAGTTGCTTTTCAATTTCTGAAACAATTCGCTTCTGTTCTTCAAGGGGAGCAAGAGGAACCCGGATCTGCCTGATCCTGTCCTGACCGATGTTCCTCATCGACTCCTGATTCCCAGTGGCCAGCCGTTCTATTTCCCGACGGCCCTGCTCCGTCCGCAACGCGTAGAGAATCCACTTCGGCTCGATTCCAGAGAAACGAAGCCTGAGAATCTTGTCGCTGAGCATCAGTCGGCCGGAAACGGAACGAACGATGACGCAGGTACCCACCAGATTGATGGTGTTTGCTCGGCTGAAGAGAAAGTCTCCGGGTTGGATGAAGAACCGCGGTTCGATGCGGTCTGGATCCGTGCAGGTCTTGGCCTCCGACTCATCGAACTCTCCCCAGGTCACCGCGCTGACCTTGACGACCCCCACCTCCCCGTCCTGAGGGGGACGCTCATCGCACTTGAAGCTCTTTCCGGCTTCAATGCCTTCGAGAACCTGTCCGAGCGCGATCCAGGACCAGCCACCGGGAAGCTCGTTCAACCCGCCATCACTCATGCCACCAACACCTCATTCAGCTCTTCCAGCAACCCGTCCAGCTCCGTCCCGAACAACCTGGCCGCCTTTCCCAACCCGCCCCGCTGGTTGAACGGCACGTCGTCGAAGTCGTCCCGCTCGAATTTGAAGCTCGTGACCACCTGGTCCTTGATGAGCCGCAGCCACTCGCGCTGCTCGTCCGTGAACCTCCGACCCCGGTTCTCCTGCTGCGCCATCCAATTTGAGAACCGTGCCTCCACCCGCTCCTGGAAGGGCACCAGCTCCTCCTCCTGGTGGAGCGCATAGCGCACCAGCGACACGATGTCCGTCAACATCTTCGGCGCCGACGCTCCCCTCACCCGGCTCCCGTCCAGCGTCTCGTACGCCTGCCACAGCCGCTCCGGCGTCCACGCCCGGGGCGAGGCCTCGATGGCGCTCGCCAGCGCCTTGATGTCCTTGAACTTCAGCCGCTTCGCCCACGGCTTCGCGTACAGCACCTGGAGCGCGGTGATCTCATCCTGGTGCTCCTTCAGGAACCGCTCGAAGGACTCCACCACCGTCTTCGCCTTCTCCTTCGAATCCTCGGAGAAGCCCGCCTCCAGCACCCGGTCCTTGCTGACCATGTCGATGGTCTGATCCGAGCGCTGCTTGAGCGTGAGGATCTCCTGTCGCAGCGCTGGATTCTTCGCCAGCGGGGCCACGGCCGCCTTCAGCAACCCCTCCGCCGCCTTCCTCACCTGCGCCAGGGACGGCTCGGCCCCCTCCGGCAGGCCCGCGGCGTTCCGCGCCGCCTCGAGCTGCCGATCCGGCTCCAGCGCTTCCACCATCCCGGCCACCAGTTCCGGCAGTGTCACCCCGGCCACCTCCTCGAGGCGCTTCACCTGGGGCGCGTCCAGCGCCCGCGTCAGCCGCGCCAGCCGTCCCGCCAGCGTCGAGACGATCTCCGGATCCGTGCTCCCGAAGCCCACCGCGTCCAGCAGGCCCTTCAGCGGCACCGTGGGCTTCTGCTCCAGCGAGTGCGTCTCCACCAGGTCGCTCTCGCACACCCGCACGCAGTCCACGATGACGAAGCGCGTCTTCCCCTTCGCGTCGCCCGTCACCGTCCGCAGGTCGTCCTTGCTGATCACCCGGACGCCCCGGCCCTTCATCTGCTCGAAGAGCAGCCGGCTGCGCACCGAGCGCATGAACATCACGATCTCCACCGGCTTGATGTCCGTGCCGGTGGCGATCATGTCCACGGTGACGGCGATGCGCGGATGGTAGCCGGTGCGGAACTCGGAGATGAGCTCCTTCGGTTTCTTCACCGTCGTGCGGTAGGTGATCTTCTGGATGAACTCGTTGCCCCGGGCGAACTCCTCGCGGGCGATGCGGACGATGTCGTCCGCGTGGCTGTCGTCCTTGGCGAAGATGATCGTCTTGGGCACCTCGGTGCGGCCGGGGAAGATCTCCGTGAAGAGCCGATCCCGGAAGGTGCGCAGCACGGTGCGGATCTGATCCTCGGCCACCACGTCCCGGTCGAGCGTCGAAGCGGCGTAGACGAGCTCATCGTCGAGCTGCTGCCAGCGGCGGGTCCGGGTGAGGCGGTCGCGCTTGTCCACGTACAGCCCCGCCTCCACGTGCGAGCCCTTGTCGGTGATCTCGGTGCGGATCCGGTACACGTCGAAGTCCACGTTCACGCCGTCGGCCACGGCCTGCGCGTGCCCGTACTCCATCACCAGGTTCTGGTGGAAGAACCCGAGCGTCTGCTTGGAGGGCGTGGCGGTGAGGCCCACGAGGAACGCGTCGAAGTACTCGAGCACCTGGCGCCACAGGTTGTAGATGGAGCGGTGGCACTCGTCGGTGAAGATGACGTCGAAGGTCTCGATGGGCAGCGAGGGGCTGTAGCGGACGGGGAGCGGCTCACGGGCGGAGGGCGCGGCGGAGTCGAAGAGCGAGGGCTCCTCGGCCGCGGGGTCCAGCTCCGGCTCGCCCTGGAGCATGGAGTAGAGGCGCTGGATGGTGGTGATGCAGACGCGGGCGACCCCGTCCACCTTGTTCGAGGCGAGCAGCTGGACGTTGTACTCCTGGGTGAACTTGTAGTTGCCGTCGGGGACGTCGAACTGTTGGAACTCCTTGAGCGCCTGCTCGCCGAGGTTGGCGCGGTCCACGAGGAAGAGGACGCGGCGGGCCCCGCCGTGTTTGATGAGGCGGTAGATGGCGTTGACGGCGGTGAAGGTCTTCCCGCTGCCCGTGGCCATCTGGATGAGGGCCCGGGGGCGGCCCTCGGCCAGCGAGGTCTCCAGGTTGCGAATGGCCTTCACCTGGGCGGGCCACAGGTCGTGCGTCTCCAGGGCGGGCAGTTGCTGGAGACGGCCGCGGAGGGTGGCCGGAAGCTGGCTGCGCGGATCGGGTTTTCCGTCCTTGTACGGCAGCAGAAGGGGCTCGGCCTCGAGCCACTCCACGAGCGTGTGCGGACGGTGGAAGTGGAAGACGGGGCGGCTGCGCGCCTCCGGATCCAACCGGTTGGTGAAGCGCGTCTCCACACCGGTGCTCTCGTAGAGGAACGGAAGGGGGCGGAGCCAGGCCGGAAGGGTGCGGGGAAGGCCCTGGCTGTAGTGCTCGGTCTGGAGCTCCACGCCGGTGAGTGGGGTCCCGGCCTTCTTGGCCTCGATGACGCCGGCGGCCTTGCCGTTGATGTACAGGAGGTAGTCCGCGAAGCCATGTTTGCCGAGCGGGAACTCGCGCACGGCGACGCCCGTACCGGCGTCTACGTTGGCGTCCTTCGCGTCCTGGATGATCCAGCCGGCGAGTCGGAGCGCTTCGTCGATGGCTTCCCTGGCGAGGGCTTCTGGCGTGGTCACCCCCTGATTCTGCCCGGAAATGGAACGGGACTGGAGACCCAGGAGGTCTTCTTCAGCGCCACGCCCGTGTTCCGAGCAACGGGTAGACTGCGCCGCCCCATGCCGCGCCCATGAAGACGCCCTCGATTCTTCTTCACCCACCCCGAGCGTCTGGTGTGCGCGCTGGGGGTGCTGGTGCCCTTCGTGGCCGGTGCCGTGCTGATGCGCGGCGGCAGCGAGGGCGCCGAGCAACTGGCGCTGCTCACCGGCCGCAGCCTGGACGAGGTGCGGGTGCTCT